>JAISOR010000211.1 GCA_031275535.1 Treponema sp.
CATTCTAACAGATAATGTCAAGCCATCGAAACACGGGCGCCGGCGCCGGGAGCAATTACCATACCGGGGATTAGTTTTCCAAATCGATCCTGACGCTTCCCGAGGTGGCCCGGGCATAGATGGTCCGTTCCGGGGAAGTCCCGATGGGACGGAGGACCGTACTGTTTCCCGATACGCGTATCAGTTCGTTTTCCCCCTCATTAACCAAAACCCTGCCGCCGCCCGTAAGGGCGTCCAGATTAAAGGCGCTTCCCCGGGGGAGCTTTACGGTAATATTCCCGCTGGATATGTCGAACTGCAGATCCCCCGTAAGCTCCCGCATGTCCAGGCTTATGTCGCCGGAACTCATCTCAAAACTGCCCTGGCCGGAAAAATCCCCGATGTGTATGGAGCCCGCCGAGGCATGGATATCCATGGCGCCCCGCGTTTTTTCTATACTGGTCCGGCCGCTGGAAGTCCGGATCCGGTGGTTTACGCCGGCAAGTTCGGCAATTTGAAGGGTTCCGGCATGGATTTCCATGGCGGCGTTTCCCTCTATCCCTTCAATGACGATGCCCCCGCTGCTTATCTCAATACCGGTGTCGCCCCGGATGGCGCCGATTCTCATACGGCCGCTGGAGGCTTTTATCCGGTGTTCCCCGCCGGACAGGTCCCCGATCTGCAGCTTCCCGCTGGAGATGCTGATAAAGGAATTTCCCCCGATGCCCGCGACCTCCAGAGCGCCGCTTGAAACACGGACCGAAGCGGTTTCCGCGGAAAGACGTTTGTAGAATACGGAACCGGAGCTTACCGAAACATCGATGGTTTTGTAATCCAGAAGATCCGTCTCCGCCTGGAGCATACCGCTGGCAGTGGAGATCCTGAGGTTTTCCCGGAAGGACCGGGGCAGGTATATCTCTATCCGGGCCTTCCAGGACCAGTTAAACCAGGGCCGGCGGCCGCTCTCAATGGTCAAGGTGCCCCTGGATTGGGAAATATTCGCATAGTACCGGGGCCGGTCGGTTTTCATAAATTCCTTAAGGACCACTTCACCGGTTTCACTCTCCCGGATCAATACGGCATCGTCCGCATAGTTTATAGAAAGGGTACTCACCCCTTCCAGGCTGAGGGTCCGGCTGTTCACCAGGGGCAGATCCCGGGAAAAGTCCACGGCGTATCCCGCCAGGCCCCCCAGGAACAGAAACAGGGCCAGCGCCGCCCCCCGAATTTTTTTCATTGTCATCATCATCATCATACTCCTATAAATTGTATAAAAGCCGGGACAGGATCCGGGCTTATCCATTCTTACCCCTATGGGGCTTGGATTTCATCATCATACTTTGTACCGTCAGTTGAACCGCCAGGGCAAAGACAAATACCAGCCAGGAAAACTGAAAGCCCATAAGGAAGCCCAGCAGGAAAAAGAGTCCCGCCGCGAAGATCCAGATGGCCCCGGAGACCATGCCGAAGCGGGCCGCCGCCGCCGGATCGTTGAACATCTCCTGGCTTGCCTGGACTTCCTTTTCATACCGCGCCCGGGCCCAGGGTTTGAGGTGGTTTTTTTCGGTAAGCTGGAGAAAGATGATCAGCCCCAGGCCCGGAATGAAGAAGGGGATCAGGGTGGCTACGGCCTCCATAAGGCCCCCGTCGGTGGCAAAATAGGTCAGGGGAAAGAGGACGGCCCCGAAACTCAGGGCCGCCGCGGCCAGGGTATACCAGGCGCCCCGTTTTTTAGAACGGGGATAGCGGGACGCCGTCTCCTGGGTAAGTCCCAGGAAGGTAAAGACCGCGGCGGCGGGGGGGATAAAGGCCAGGAGGGAGCCTATGGCATGGACCATTTTTTTGTTTGGCTCCCAGAAGGCTTCCAGGGCGGATTGGTTTTCTTCGGAGAAGAAAACCACCAGGGCGATGACGGCGCCGAAAATTACCCAGGCCCCGGCGATTACATACAGGGCCGTCCTCTGGGGATTCAGGTACTTCCGCACCCCCATATAGGCGTCCTGGAAGATCTCCTGCTTTTTCCGCAGGCTTATCTGATCCGCCAGGGCGGAAATATCCCCCAGTTCCCCGGAAGCTTTTTCAAAGGCCGCCGCTTCGTCCATCCCCTTGGCGGTGAGGCTGGCGATCCGGTCCTCCAGATTGGATTGCAGTTCCTCCTTGAAGTCCCCCAGTTCCCTGGTCTCCTCGTACTCCGAAAAAAGATGGTTAACAAAATCCTTGGTGTCCATTATTCCTCTCCTAACAATTTGTCTAAGATATTCCGGGTAAATTCCCAATCCAGGATACTTTGCCGGTACCGTTCCCGGCCCTTTTTCGTGATCCGGTAGTACCTGCGCCGGGCGCCCTGGGTTTCGTCTCCCCAGTAAGAGGTGATGCAGCCCTCCTGTTCCAGCCGTTTATAGCTGGAATAGAGGGTGGTTTCCTTTAGTTCGTACTGTTCCCCGGTCCGGTTCAGGATGGTGTTGTATATCTCGAACCCATAGGCATCACCCTGAAGCAGGATATTGAGGACAATGGTATCCGTATGGCCCCGGAGTACATCGGATGACAGCTTGGGCTCCATGATCCCTCCTGTAAAAAGAAACATATCCATTCATCAGAATATTATATCTGACAAATATAAATATATAACGTATTACTACGACTGTCAAGTATATATTTGCGATTTATGGGAAAAACAAAACCGGGAGGGCCTTATTTTGGAACACCCTTACCGGTAAAAGCTAATCCCCGGTATTTTCCGGATCAATCGAACCCAGGTAATCGTCGTAGGCGCGCTGCGCGTCCTGGGCGTTCTTATGGGCCCCCTCGGCCTGGGCCGTAAGATCGTCGATTTCGCCGTCCATGCTTACCAGCCGCCGGAGGTATTCCTGTCCCTGGGGGCTGTCCTTCCCCGCGGCCTCCAGGTTCTGCCGGATCCGGCCCTGTTCGCCGATCAGCCGGGTCCGCCGGGCCTCCAGGTCCGCATGGGCCCGCAGCGCCCGGTCGGCCTCCTGCTTTAACTCAATGGCCCGCCGCAGCAGGGCCCGTACCGGGGCCGGAATCTCCTGGTTCGAGACATAGGCGGCAAAGGTCTCCAGGTCAAGCTGGGAAAGGGCGATCTCCTCCGATATGGGCCGTTCCTCCCGCACGGTCAGGGAAAATTCCCGGCCCGCCGGCAGGGAGCGGACAAAACGGTAGAGCGAATCGGTCCGCTCCTCAAAAACCGAAGGCGCCGCCAGGCTGGTCCCCGGAGTAATGGGATGTTCCAGGATAAGCCGTTTTGTTTCCCCCGCGGCGTTTTTAAAGGTATAGGTTTTTTCGTACCCAATTTTCCGGGTAATGGTCAAAAGGCCCCGGCTGACCTTTACGGCGCTTATAAGCCGGGAACCGGCGGCGCTCATGCTGCCGCTGACGGAAAGATCATCCCCGTAGGAGATAAGCCGTTTTTCTTCGGGGGGAAAGAAATCGATCAGCGCGTCCCCCGCATAGGTCCCCCCGTCGAAAACCGTGACCGGTCCCGCGGGAAGCTTCATCCCCGTGGTATTGGTCAACTCCGCGCTGATCGCCGGATGTACGGGCCCCCCGGCCGCGGCCCTGGCGCCGGAAAAGACCAGGGCCTTTTCCACCCGCACCGTTCCTTCCACCAGGGGCAGCATGGCGCTCTGCCGGCGCGGGAGGCTTACGGGCTTCTCCAGGGTAAACTCAAAGAGATCCCCCGCGGCCTGCCCCCGGACAGGGGGCTGAATCCCGCCGGCCAGGTTTTGCCGCTCCAGCCTTCCCCTGGCGGAGGCCGGGGCCGGTACTTCCGCGGCCATCGATTTTGATTCAAACCGCTCCCCGTCAAAGTCCGCCGAAGCCGCTTCCTCCGAGGCGCCGCCGCTCCAGCCCGAATCATAGGTCCGGGCCTCCGCGGCCCCGGCGATGGACAGGGGCAGAACCGGCCGGGCCAGGCGGTAGGGGGCATAGAGGTTTTGGATAAAGGAGACCGGCCGGCCGCTTACCAGGGAAAGCTCCACATTGTTCCAGTCCGTGTCCCCGTCATTATCCACAATGGCCCAGCCCTGGAGGAGGGGCTCTTCCCGGTCAAGATCGAGCCGGTAGGAAACTTTCCACACCGGCGCGGGAATAACGTAGCTCAAGGAAATATCCCGGCTTGAGCTTCCCGGAAGGGCGATCCGCAGGACCCGGGTATCCGCGTCCCGGGAGCCCATAATCAGGTCCAGGGCCCGGTTAAGGTCGGCGTTTATCCGGGGATCCGTAAAGGCAAAGGAACTGAGGTCCCCCAGCCTGATAAGCCGGATACCCTGGCCGGTATAGAGGGAGAGGTAGGCTTCCCTGTTCCCTTCCGTTCCCGCCCGGTACTCAATTCCCAGGATCCTGCCGCCGATAAGGTTTGGGGCATAGACCTGGATCTCCTCCCCCCGGAGGCTTTTGAGAATTTCGGCGCTGTCAGGATTTCCCGAAAGATCGATCCTCAGGCTCTTCAGGGTGCGGTAGAGGGTCTCCGCCGAAGGGTACCGGACCGAGGGGGACCGGGCCCCGGGATCGTTTATGACCAGGGATTTTAACGCGTCGTTTACCGAATCCGGGCTAAAGGGAAGCTCAATTTCAACGGAGCCGGAGCCCCGGCCGGAATGTTCAAAGAAGCCCACGCCGGAAGAAAAAAGGGAAACCCGCCGCAGGGGAAAGTCCCCCTCCGGGCCTTCTCCCCGGATTCCCTGACAAAAAAGGCCCCTCACCAGAAGGACGGCCAGGATCAAGAGGACCGCATATTTCTTTTGTGCGTACATGATTATATACTATTATAGCAGATACGATAAATCAACGGCCCCATACGGGCCGCAGGAGGAACGATATGATGAACATGGAGGAACTGTTTTTGACCGCCCAAAAGGCGGCGGAGGCAGCCTATGCGCCCTATTCCCGGTTTCGGGTGGGCGCCGCCCTGCTGGCGGAAGACGGAACCGTATTTTCCGGCGCGAATGTGGAAAACCGCTCCTACGGGCTTACCATCTGCGCTGAACGGAGCGCCCTGGTTTCCGCGGTCAGCCGGGGTTACCGCTCCTTTAGGGCCCTGGCCATTGCCGCCCCGGACTCGGCGGACCCCGTGGGACCCTGCGGGGCCTGCCGGCAGGTCCTGAGCGAGTTCATGCCCCCCCAGGCCCAGGTCCGTTTCGGCGGCAGCGGTCCCCGCCGGGTGGACACCACCATGGGGGAACTCCTGCCCCATGATTCCCTCCACGACTTAAAGAGTGTGAAGAAAGTGTGAAGAGTTGGGAGTGAAGAGTGAAGTGAGGAGAAAAGGCAGAGAGGTCAGAAGGTGGGGAGAAAGCGTGAAGAAAAGAGAGCATGAAGATTGGGGAGTACAAGAAAGCAGGACCGGGTACGGTGAAGCTCTCGAACTACGATAACTTCACTCCTCACACTTCACTCTTTTTTACAGTTGCCCGAAATTCATCATGACCTGATGGAGCCGCTGTTCCAGCAATTTGTAGGAGAAGAATTTGCGGCCCAGTTCAAAGTTTCTGGTGCTTATCACCTCTACCGCGCCGGGGTTTTCCAGAATGGCTTCCACGGTTTCAACGGTTTCCGGGGTTACGTAGTTTTCCATCACCACCACATCAAAGTCCAGGGGTTCTATGTCCTGCTGAAAAATGGAATACCGGTTTACCAGGATGGGCTTCCTGAACCAGACCGCTTCCAGGAAGGCGTTGCCGAAGCCTTCATAGGTTGAAGGATAGGTGACAAAATCGGCGTTCAGGTAACAATCCCAGAGGCTGTACTTTTTTTGCCCGGTTTCGGAGATTCCCCGCTCGGCGCCGATTATGTCCGGCCGGATAATAACCTCGACCCCCAGGAGGGCCGCGTAATCCATGGTCCGCAGATAGTAATCGGAACCCTCATCCCGTTCCTGGTGGCTGATAAGGAGTTTGGCCCTCTTGTTTTTAAGGCGGCTTGTCAATTCAATGGCATGTTCAATGCCCTTCCGGGCTATCACCCGGGTGGGCTGGAGGAGCAGCATCTCCCCATCCGCCATACCCAGGTCCTTCCTCATGGAAGAGGCGTACTCGTCTAACTGGGGCGGCTCGGTATCAAAATCGAAGACATTGGGTATTATTATGGAAGAAAGCCCGCACCGGTATGAAAGCTGCCGCCGGGCCTCGGAATTGATCACCACATGGTTTATGGTATGCAGCCGGGGCGGAAAAGCCATGGAAAGGTAGTCCTCCACACAGTTGACGGAGAAACGCTGCCGCTCCCAGAGAAAGTCATGGTGATGGGCAATGGCGGGGATGCCGGTTTCGGCAATGAATTCCGTCAAGGCAAGCCCCAGGGGAATATTCATGGGAATGGTCAGGGCATTCTCGGTGATAAGAAGGTTAATCCCAAAGGTTTCCACAAATTCATAGAGCGCCCGTTTCAGGCGGAACCGGATGGCCTGGATCTCCCCCGTAAGGCCCTCTCCCCGCACGGTGGTTCCAAAGCAGCGATCCTGAATATCTAAAATCAGGGGATGCCCGAAGAAGGCCTCCTCTACCACCATGGATTTGTCCGGGTCCCAATCGGAAAGGCCGGAAAAGAAATAACAGTCAAAGCCCATCCCTTCCAGGGCCTGCCGCCATTTACCGGTCTCCAGGGAAACGCCGTCGTTGCCCTGGAAACGGGTAGAAACAAAACCGATGCGATAAATGCCTGTTGATTTAGTTAAATACATATCATTATCCGCTAAAAAAACCAATAGCCCGGAGCCTTAGACTCCGGGCTATTCCTTTCGCTAGAAGGGCCGTTCCGCCAGATACTTGTACTCTTTAAGTACCCGTTCAGACTGGGCCTTTGCCTTGACCAGAAGGGCCTCCGCCCGGGCGGGGTCCGCGGCCTTGAGGCTCTTGAACCGCACTTCCTTATACATAAAGTCCTCCAGGGTCGTGGTGGGATCCCTGGAATCCAACTGGAAGGGGTTCTTGTTCTCGTCCTTAAGCCGGGGATCATACCGGTACAGGGGCCAGAGGCCCGAAGTAACCACCGCCTTCTGCTGATCCATACCGCGGCTCATGTCGATGCCGTGGTTGATGCAGTGGGAATAGGCGATGATGATCGAGGGCCCGTCGTAGCTCTCCGCTTCCCGGAAGGCCTTTATCGTCTGGTTCATATTGGCCCCCATGGATACCTTGGCCACGTATACATAGCCGTAACTCATGGCCATGGCCCCCAGGTCCTTTTTGGTGATGTCCTTGCCGCCCGCGGCGAACTTGGCGATGGCCCCCACGGGGGTCGCCTTGGACATCTGGCCGCCGGTGTTGGAGTATACCTCGGTGTCGAGGCAGAGGACGTTCACGTTCCGGCCCGCGGCCAGCACATGGTCCAGGCCGCCGTAGCCGATGTCGTAACCCCAGCCGTCGCCGCCCAGGATCCAGACGGAACGTTTGATAAAATGGTCCGCCAGGGAACAGAGGTTTTTCGCGATGGGTTTGGATTCGCCCGCCAGGGCTTTTTTCAGCTCGTCCACCAGCTTCCGCTGGGCGTCGATTTCCCCGTCGTCTCCCTGGGGGTTGGCCAGGATCTTATCGATCAGCGCCCCCTGGATACCCTGGGCCTTGGCCTTTAGGGCCGCTTCCCGGGCGTGTTCGGCCAGTTTATCGCTGGTAAGCCGCATCCCCATGCCGAACTCCGCGGCGTCCTCAAAGAGGCTGTTGGACCAGACCGGTCCCCGGCCGTCGGCCCGTTGGGCGTAGGGGGTGGTGGGGAGGTTCCCGCCGTAGATCGAGGAACAGCCCGTGGCGTTGGCGATCACCGCCCGGTCGCCGAAGAGCTGGGAGAGGATCTTCACATAGGGAGTCTCCCCGCAGCCGCCGCAGGCGCCGGAGAACTCGAAGAGGGGCCGCTTGTAGGCCAGGCCCTTGACGGAGGCAAGGTTAAGCTCCTCCGCCGGAACCTCGGGCAGTTTGAGGAAGTAGTCCCAGGCCGCGGCCTGTTCGGCGTGGTAGACCGGGTCGTCGGCGTAGGACTTCCAGGACAGGGCCTGGGGTTTGGCGGGATCTTTGGACTTGGGGCAGATATTGATACAGACCCCGCATTCCATACAATCCTCCGCGGAGATGATAAGGCAGGTCTTCTTGCCCTCCACCGGTTTCGGCTTGATGGCCGCGGTTTTAAAGCCCTTGGGGGCCGCCGCCGCTTCGGCGTCGGTAAGGTTTTTCATGCGGATACAGGCATGGGAACAAACCGCCGTGCAGTTGCCGCACTGGATACACTCCTCGGGATTCCAGGAGGGCACCCGCTCGGCCACGGCCCGCTTTTCGTACTGGGTGGTGGCGGTGGGGAAGGTCCCGTCCTCGGGGATCTTGCTTACCGGGAGCTTATCCCCCTCCTGGATGGATACGGCCCCCAGGGTTTCCCGGATCCAGGGATCCGCCGCGGTGGCAAAGGGCTTCTTCATCCGGAGCTTGCTGTCCGCGGCCGCGGGGTATTTTACCTCCTCCACCGCGGAAAGGGAGGCGTCCACGGTGGCGTAGTTCTTCTGCACCACATCGGCGCCTTTCTTGCCGTAGGATTTTTCGATGAAGTGCTTCATCTCTTCCACCGCCTGGGCTTCGGGCAATACGCCGGAAATTTTGAAGTACGCGGCCTGCATGACCGTGTTGATCCGGTTCCCCATGCCGGTTTTCCGGGCGATTTCCGCGGCGTTGATTACAAAAAACCGGAGTTTCTTGTCGATAATCCGCTTCTGGGCTTCCTGGGGGATTTCGTTCCAGACCTCCGCCGCGCCGTAGGGGCTGTTGAGGAGGAAGGCGCCCCCTTCCTTGACGTTGGCCAGCATATCCAGGGTCTCCATGTAGGAGAACTTGTGGCAGGCCAGGAAGTCCGCCTTGGTGATAAGGTAGGGCCGGCGGATCGGTTTTTTGCCGAACCGCAGGTGGCTGATGGTAAAGCCCCCGGATTTTTTGGAGTCATAGGAGAAATAGGCCTGGGCGAAAAGCTCGGGCTTCGTATCGCCGATGATCTTGATGGAGTTCTTATTGGCCCCCACGGTGCCGTCGGAACCGAGGCCGTAGAACATGGCCTCGTTCATCCCCTCCTCGGGGATGACAAAATGTTCGTCGTAGTCCAGGCTCTTTCCCTGCACGTCGTCCTTGACGCCCACCATAAAGTTGGGGATCTTCTTGCCCGACAGGTTGTCGAAGACCGCCTTGACCATGCCGGGGGTGAATTCCTTGGAACCCAGGCCGTAACGGCCCCCCAGGATCAGGGGATAGTTCTTGAAGGGGGCGGTCCCCGCGGCCATGACTTCGCCGATGGCGGTGCGGACATCTTCGTAGAGGGGTTCCCCCAGGGCGCCGGGTTCTTTGGTCCGGTCCAGGACCGCGATGGCCTTAACCGAAGCAGGGAGGGCCTTGACAAAGGCGGCGGCGTCGAAGGGCCGGAAGAGCCGGACCTTGAGGACCCCCACCTTTTCGCCCCTGGCGGCCAGGTATTCCACGGTCTCCTAGCAGGGTTCCGCGCCGGAGCCCATGATGATAATCACCTTTTCCGCATCCGGGGCGCCGAAATAGTCGAATATATGGTAGGCCCGGCCGGTCAGTTTGGCGAATTTATCCATTTCCGCCTGGACAATGCCGGGGACCTTATCGTAATACTTGTTTACCCCTTCCCGGCCCTGGAAATAGGTGTCGGGATTCTGGGCGGTGCCCCGGATGGAGGGTTTTTCCGGGCTCAGGCCCCGCAGGCGGTGGGCCCGGACCAGTTCATCGTCAATGAGCTGCCGCATCACGTCATAGGAAACTTCTTCGATTTTCTGCTGCTCATGGCTGGTCCGGAAGCCGTCGAAGAAGTGGAGAAAGGGCACCCGGGAGCGCAGGGTGGACGCATGGGCGATAACCGCCAGGTCCATCACTTCCTGGACGCTGTTGGAGGCCAAAAGCGCCCAGCCGGTCTGCCGGCAGGCCATTACGTCCTGATGATCGCCAAAAATAGAAAGGGAACTGGTGGCCAGGGCCCGGGCGGCGATGTGGAATACCGTGGAAGTAAGCTCACCGGCAATTTTATACATGTTGGGGATCATCAGCAGAAGCCCCTGGGACGCGGTAAAGGTGGTGCTTAAAGCGCCGGTGGTCAAAGCTCCGTGTACGGCGCCCGCGGCGCCCGCTTCGGACTGCATTTCTACAACCTGGGGGATGGTATCCCACAGGTTTTTCCGGCCCTGGGCGGAAAACTCGTCAGAGAGTTCCCCCATAGGGCTGGACGGGGTGATCGGATAAATCGCGATTACTTCACTCAACGCATGGGCTACATGGGCCGCAGCGGTGTTCCCGTCAATCATAACCATGTTTTTATCGGACATTATTTTTCCTCATTGGTAGGGTTTCTTCATTCTAATTCGTCCGGAGGATTTTTGCAATACGCTGATGATGCCGGTCAGTAATTTTATATTTATCACCCATATTATAGAGAGGATTTCAAAATTGAAGGCATTTTACCACACGAACAACAGGTCCCGGTCGTGGTGGCGGACCGAAGGTCCGACCTTTTTTATTCGAAGGTCTGGTTTAATACTCCATCGCAAATTACGTTTGCGCACCCTGCTTCGGAGAGGTTCATTCGCAGTGGGGTCTAAGACCTAAGAACCCGTTCACCGGTTCGCAGGGAGTTTTAGGGCGGGTAGGTTCATTAAATTAGACAGCGATAAAATCTGGTGGGAAAACCTCGGGATTCTCCCACCAATTTGGTAACTTATCATCCCACTGAGAAATTATGGCATTTTAGCGGCATTTGTTCAGAAACAGGAGTTTCCAAACACCTCTATTATTTCGCCATCACCCATTTTGACGATTCGGATAATTCCCGGGCAAAGGCATTCAGCGCATCAGCGGCGGAAAGATCGCCATTAACCGCCTGTTTGAGATAATCCCGGTATTCATTATCTTTATAGGTACGCCAATAGGAATCCTCATCCACACTGAATAGTCTGGTTACATTGTCCACCTCGGCCTGCATGATCTCATAATCAGCCTTTCCCTGTTGACTGGGAGGCGCGTAGGTAACCCCCTTCAACGAAGACATCCCCTTATCGACATCTAAAAAAATTTTGAAATTAGTGGGATTCGTATAAAGCCATTTGATAAAATCCTCGGCCAGTTGCCGATTGGGGGCATTTTTGGGAACCGCAAGACCGGTACCACCCAGAATAGCAGAACGTCCCACCTTACCCCGGGGGGAAGGCATAACTCCCCATTTAAAGGATTTAATATCATTGGCAAAGGCGTTATAATTCCAGGAGCCAGAGAAATAGATACCCACATCGCCGTTTTTAAAGTAATCCCCGGGATTATCGGTGCTACCCCCGGCCCAGATAGCCTTGGGCATGATCCCGCTGTTATTAGCATCGATAAA
>JAISOR010000261.1 GCA_031275535.1 Treponema sp.
GCTTTTTCTCCGGTTGTTTCTCTGTTCCATCAGTGTTTTATGATACGGCGTATACGCCGGGGGGTCAACCGCCGCCCGGTCAATGCAATTCAGCCGCGGGCTTCGTGGGTAAGGCTCAAAAAGCAGCCGCCCACGCTACTGCACTACCGCCTCGGAAGCGATGTGCCCCTCCCGGGTATAGACGCGGCGGGTATTATGGGGATCGGGGATCCGCCGCCCCCGGTGAAAAAAGACGTATTGGTAGACCCCTGGCGGCAGGGGAAGGATGAGGGAATATACCCCCGGAGATTTTTCCGGCAGCTCGTACATAAAGGGATCCCAGCCGTTAAAATTACCCGCCACGGTAACGGTTTCTCCCGGCGGGGCGGTAAAGTTGAAGTTGAGGCAGCCCGGGGGGTTATCGGTGGTAGAAACGGGCCGGTTTATTTTCGGAAAGGTGATGTATGAACGGATCTGCCCCGATACCGGATCGGTCCGGATCCGGGGGTTCAGGGGATCAAAGGTCCAAAGCCCGTCAATAATCAGACGGTATTCCAGTTCCGCCAGTTCCTCGGGGATAGTGAACACATAAAAGGAGATCCCCGAATCCCGGTAAGATACGGGAGGGACTTTTTTCCCCTGGGGCGGCGCTTCCCCGGGCTCTTCGGGGACCAAAAGTTTTTGAAACCAATGCACCCGGGAGAAACCTTCATGGGAAAAGGCGATACCCACCCTTCGATGGGAAGACGGCGCGGTAAATAACACCCCATCCTCATAGATTTCAGGCGCTTTGGGGCTGCTCAGGGTCAAAAGATGATCAATAAAGGCATAAGATTCTGTGTCCAACGCCCCAATACTGCCGATAATAGCCATAAGGAACATGACCGGTATAAGCTTTTTCATGTCTTATTTACAATTATCGGTTAATGTTTCAATATCTTAATTATGCCGTCATTGAAGCAGCTCGAAGAATTTAAAACCTCCTTTCGTGATATTGGCGACGAGGCCGCTGTCCTGGCCCGGCAAAATTTGCCCATTGACGATCTGCCCCTGCCTGATTCAGAGCCCGTTATCCCTCCGGCTGCGCCGGAACCTGCTCCCCCGGAGGCGGCGGAAGCTAGGGATTTCGGTATGGAGGAGGCCGGCGGCCTTGCCTCCCCCCCCGAAACGGATGAAACCTCCCCTGCGGAAGCGGATGATGGGGATGATTTTGACTTCGGCGCTTTTCTGGACACGATTCCCGACGACCTGTCCCTGCCGGTTCCCGATATCCCCGATCTTCCCCCCCCGGAGGATGATGATTTCAATGCCCCCGATGGTTTACTGGATGGTTTAACCGGTGATGCCGAACCCCCGGAGGCCGGTTCGCCGGATGGTATGACGGATTTCCCCGGGGAACCTGATTTTGGGGAGGATCTGTTGACCGAAGCCGCCTCCGGCGAAACCGGGCCTCCTGACGAAGCGGGCCCGCCGGGGGATTTCCCGCCGCCGGATGACTTGGGGGATTTTTCCCTCCCTGATATTGATTTTGGGGAGGAGCCCCAGGAAGCCGGGCCCTCCCCGGTTCCGGATGAGTTATCCGAAGAGGATGCCTTTTCCCTTTTTTCCGAAACATCCCCCCCTTCACCCGGCGGGGAAGGGGCGGATGCCGCCGGGGGTATGCCGGAGGAGCCCTTCCCGGCCCCGGAGGGAGCGGAGGCCGGCGAAAGCCTGGAGTTTTTGTTTTCCGATGATGACGCCGGCATCGAGCTTTCCCCCCCTGAAAACGATGCCGGCGGGGAAGGGCCTGCCCCCGGGGAGGGATCTCCCGGTGGTTCCCCGGCGCCGGACGCGGGCCTTTTAGGGGATACCTTTGAATCCTTCAGCCTGGACAATGAAAAATCCGGCGCCGGCTTTGAGGAGCCCGGGGAAAAGGCGCCGGACAGCGGTTCCGGGGAATTCGCCGAGCTGGAAGAATTTTCCCTTACCGGCATAGACGATATCTTCAACAAATCCGCCGGGAAAGAAGCGGGGCCCCCCGGAACGCCGAAGGAGGCTGCCGAGGAGGTGGAGGAAATCCGCCTCAAGGACGAGGACCTGGCCCGCCTGCAGGAAACCCTGGCCTCATATCCCCTGAACCTCCGCATCGCCTGTGAGGAGGCAATCGCCGAGCAGGCGGCAGCCCCGAACCTGATGTCGTCCCTGGTAAAATTACTGGTCAAGGGCGCTCCCCCCAGGGAAACCGCGTCCCTGGCGGGAAAAATTCTCGGGCGGACCGTCCCGGTTCCCAAGGGTTTTGAAAAGAAGACCGGCGAGGCCCTGGAAATCGAACAGGCGAGTTTTCCCTATATTTTTGCCCACAAGTTCCTCCCCATATTGCGGCTGGTGATGTTCATTGTCCTCACGGTGTTATCCCTCTTTTATTTGATCTACCACTTTGTCTTTACCCCGATGCGGGCGGATTCAATATATCAGGCCGGGTATGAACGGATAGACGCCGGGGAATTTGCCCGGGCAAACGACCGGTTTACCGAAGCCTTCAGGCTGCACCCGGTAAAGAACTGGTTTTACCGCTACGCTGAGGCGTTTCGGGACCGGCGGCAGTATATATACGCGGAAGAAAAATACGATGAGCTTCTGCGGTACTACCCCCGGGATAAAAAAGGCGTCCTGGATTACGCGGATCTGGAAACCAGCTATCTGAAAAATTATTCCAAGGCCGATGCCCTTATACGAAGAAATATTTTGGATTATTCGGTGGATGACCGGGAGGCGCTCCTGGCCCTGGGGGATACCAACCTGGCCTGGGGGGAAATTGACCATACCCGGTATGAGGAAGCCCGCCGGGCCTATGCCCGTCTTTTGGAACGGTATGGCTGGCAGGACCCCATTGTCGAACGGATGATGAAATATTTTATCCGGACGGACAATTTGGGTGAGGTGATTCCCCTGCAGAATTATTTTTTGAATGCTTCCCAAAAAAGAAAAATTTCTCCGGAGACCCTGGCTGAACTGGGGGGATACCTTCTGGACAAACGCTTTGAGGAAGTCCCGGGGGTTCCGGATGAACATCTCGACCGTATAGACGGCATCCGGGACATCCTGCTCAAGGCGGTTGCGGGGGATCCCTCCCTGCCCGAAGCCCATTACCACCTCGCCCGGTATTACAGCCGGTACGGATATGCCGACGATGAACGGCAAACCCTCAGCAGGGCCGTCAGCGCCTTTGAGGCCGCCCCGGAGAAATCCGCGAAACGGGTGGAATACCGGATCGATGCCCTGCGCCGGTATGCCCAGGTCCTGATCAACGCCCGGGAATTCTTCCCCGCGGAGGAACAGATCACCCGGGGGATCAACCTCTACGAAGACGGGGTAAGCCGCCGCCTGTTTTCCCCGGCGCCCCGGTTCGGCCGGCTCTATGCGGATCTGGGGGATCTGGAGTATTTTACCAAGGACGGAAATATGGAGGCGGCGATTCAATACTATAGCCGTTCCGAAGGCAGCGGCTGGGCGCCGCCGGAAGTTCAATACCGGATGGGTTCCGCCTACTATCACCTGCGGCAATGGGCGCCGGCCCTGGAGCGTTTTTTTGCCGCCTCCGCGGAGATGCCCCATAACCGGCGGCTTTTGTATGCCCTGGGGAACGCATCCTATATGCGGGGGGATTATCATACCGCCCAGGGCTATTTCAGCCGGCTTTTGGACATTTTGGATAACGACCGGGCCCATTTCCCCCTGCTTTCCCCCAATGACACCCCCGAGCACATGGATCTGGCCGAGCGGCTGATGGTTACCCGGAACAACCTGGGGGTAACCATGGAAGCCCTGGCGGAGCAGACCGGCGATAACAGCTACCGCGCCCGGGCCCTGGGCCTTTACGCGGAGTCCGCCCGGGCCTGGGATGCCATTACCCGCAATCCCGAAACCATGGTCCGAGCCGGGGCCGCGGCGCTTTCCGCCCCCGGGGTGAATCTGGCCTACCTCAATTCCCGGAACGCCCTCAACCCCGTACCGGGTTACGAATCCCAAATATACCTGCACATCGATAAGGATGTTTTTGAACCTTCCCTCTGGGAAAGCCTTGCCCCCGCGGACTACCGTCTCTCGGATGAAATTAATTTTTACCGCTGACACCGGTCCCTCCGCGCCGGCGGAAGGCATATCCGGAGTACCGCTTCCTTGCCGCCGTAAATGCCTTTGCGGTAAGATTTTTTATGAGGCAATGCGTGCCATTGACACATTCCCCCTCCGGTGGTATGCTGAATGATACGGGCGCCTGTTCGGGAACCCGCTCGCGGCGGGCCGTGGGCCGGCTCCCATGGCCCGTCTGCCGGACGATTAACTCAGCGGGAGAGTGCTACCTTCACACGGTAGAAGTCACTGGTTCAAATCCAGTATCGTCCATGCCCCCTCGGGGGGCTTTTTTTATGCCCGCTCCGTTTGTTTATTCGAGAGTCTGGTTTACTACCCCGGACTTGCTCCGGCTCAAATAACGCAACGCTTATGAGGGTTGGTATTAAACCAAAGAACCCGCTCGCCGGTTCACGGGGGAGGGTATAATAAACTTCTTCTCGAACGAGTCTCCGTTCAAACTAACGCAACGCCTAAGATACCGCATCGGACCAGCGGTCCGCGCTTGTTCTAAACTTGACCCATAAAATTAGAGGAAAGTTTTATTTCGGTTACTCCTGATGGATGAGTCCGCCCGGGAGAACACCCGCCCAATAAATGCACGCGCCAGCGTGTCGATCCGATAAAGTCAGCACGGCGAGGGCCCCAACCGAGGCCGCTGTCCCCCACAACGGGGGGGCCAATCTTTAGATTGGCCCCTGGCCCGGCCGGTGGAAAGGCGGGGTCAGACCCCAGGGGGCCTTTTTTCCCGATTTTTTGCTCCGCGTTAAAGCAAAATGACGAGTCAGGCCCATATACCGTGTATGAGACCATTACGAATGCTGAAACAAGGGGTGTGGTACGAGATCCGTACCCGCATCAACAACCGGGAACCCCTCTTCCGTCGGTATACGGCCCTGGCGCTTTTTGCCGGGGTGTTCCGTGAAACCAAGAGCCGGTTCGATTTCGAGATTCAGGGGCTGCGCCTGGAGGACGACTGGCTGCGGTTTTATATCAAGCCGGCGGACGGGCTGGAACTTCCGGCGATCATGCAGCGGCTGAAGCAGACCTTTGCCCAGCGGTACAACCGGCTGGACGGACGGATCGGCCACATCTGGGGGGACCGGTACTGGTCGCGGATTCTGGACGGGGAGCCTGAGTTGGCGGAGGAAGCGCCGGCTGGGGAAGGGAAGGCGGCCTGGGGCGGCGGGGTTTGGAACTATAGGGTCAGCCCCCATGGTGGAAAATCAGCGGCCAACACCGCTTTTTCCCCCAATTCCCCCCGCCCGTTGGCCCCTGTCCCCGGCTAAACCCCGGAAATCCGCCCCGGAAGCCGAACCGGTCACCATTTCTGTCCCAAGCAAAAAGCGGCCAGGGAAAGATCCATCCTGAAAAGTAAGGCCCCCTAAAGTGCGGGTTAAGTTTAGGCCGGCACGGGCGGAAGGGACCCGTCCGTGAGGGTCCGGGCCCAGGCACCCGGCAAAAAATTTTTTTTAAAAAAAATTCCCTCCCACTAAAGCAAATCGCCGCCTCCACGCCTTAATAGGTATGGGGGTATTTATGATGAATATGATGAAGCTTTCCAAAAAATTCGGTTTTGGAAAAACGGCCCGGGGGCCGGCGGCGCTGCTGCTCTGTTTGATGGCAACGGCCTGTTTCCCGGATAAACAACAGACGTTCCCGCCGGAGCAGGGGGTGGCGGAGGAGGGGATCCTTCCCGCTTCTGCGGAGGCGGCCGGGTCCGCTCCCGTCTTTCCCGGCGGGAGCGGACCCTACGCGGCGGCCCTGGGTGAACCCGGGTCCTACGCGTCCGCCCTGGAAGAACTTGCCGAGACGGAACGCTCCGGCGGTTTTACCCCGGGGCTTGGCCTGAGCGAATCCATGATCCGGGAATGGTCCGGCGATTACGGCGGGGCGGTGCTCGCCGCCTATAAAGAACTTTCCTGGGCCTACGGATACGGCGCCGGAGTAACCAGGGAGGGTCTGGGGGAAGGGCTGAGGAAGGTACTGGCCCTTTACGAAGAAGGGGGGGAAGCCCCCGGCGCCCCTGCCCTGGGGGAAGAAGCCCGGGCCCAGGCCCTGGGCGCCGCCCGGGCGGTCCTGGCCTTTCACCAGGGCTCATGGACCGAGGCAAGGTTGAGCCTGGAGGGTCTGGACCCGGGGGATGCCCCCGATTCTTTTGCCCGCTGGATGGCTTTGGTGTGCCGCCTTGAGGAGGGGGAACCTTCCCGTCGGATCCAGGGCGCCTATGGAGCTATCCGGGCCCGCTATGAAGGGTTTCCCGAATATTGGTACCGGGGGGCCCGGCATTTTTCCGGGCATATTCGGGGTGAATATGCCGAGCGTTGTATCAATCTGGCCCCCCGGGGGCCCTTCGCCGGGGACTGCCGGAGGATTCTGGCGGAAATCGTGGGCCTGTCCGCCCATGAAGGAAACAGCATCAAGACCCGGGCGGAAATTGAGGAATCAATTACCCGGTCGGCGCTTTCCGGGGCCCCCGGGGATTTAGCGGAACTTTTCGGCCTCCTTGCTCTGCAGGATAATCCCTTCACCCTGTATGCCGCCGGAGCCCTGCGGGCCCTGGCGATACAGGAGGATTTCAGAAACTGGTTCGGCCAGGAAGCGGCCCGCGCCTCGGGACGTTTGGCGGAACGGCTGCTCTATATTTCCAAGGGGTAAAAAAATGGGACAAAAAGTGATTTTTGGGGTCCTGGTGATCCTGTTGTTTTTTTTGACCGCCTGTCATGGCCGGAGGGTGGACGGGGATACCCTGCTGCTCTATGCCCGGTCCGAGGCCGCCTACGAGGAGGGGCGGTTTGAGGAACTTATTTCCCTGCTTTCGGGGGTACGTTCCTTTACGCCGGCCCTGGTCCTGCGGGGAAAGGCGGAATATTTTTCCGGCGATTCAAAAGCCGCCGAGGGGACCTTCCGAAGGGTCCTTTCGCGCCGGCCCGCTACGGTGGAGGCCTCCCTCTATTTGGCCCGGCTGCTACGGGAAAGGGGCGAGATAGAAGAGGCGGAGGGGATCATTACAGCCCTCCTGGAGGATGATCCCGTCAACATCCGGGCCCTCAGGCTGGGGGCGGAAATGTATCGGGAAAAGGGTCCCGCCGGGGAAGGGACCGCCGCCGCCTTGCTCGACCGGGCGGTGGAGGCATCCGCGGAGACCGCCCTTGTTTTTGTGGACCGGGCCCGGCTCCGCTGGATTGGAGGGAATGGGGAAGGGGCCCTTCGGGACCTCCTGAGCGCCAAAAGCCTCCTCCCCTGGGATACTCCCCTGTTCCGGAGTATCGAAAATTTGGAATCCGCTATCCGGGAGGCCCGGCGATGAAACCATCCGTTCTTTTCCAAGGCCCTTCCCCAAACCAGCCGGGTTTCGGGAAGGATTCACCCCGCCCCCGTCTTCTCCGCGGTCCGGGGAAACCCTTCTCTGCGTGCCTCGCCGTATGGGGGGCCCTGGTATTCCTCTCGGGCTGTATTTCCCTCGGGTCCTCCCCGGGCAATTCCTGGTCATCCAAAAACCGTTCCCGTATAGCCGGCACCCTGCGGCTGGAAGCTGTTTCCGTGGATAAGCCCCTGGACAAGGCTTCAGTGGAAAGGGAGATCCGGGGCCGGGCGCCGCTCATTTTTTTGAAGCAGGGCTATCTCCTCGTACCGGAAGGGGAAACCCCCCTTTACCGGGCGGATATTCGGGCCATTGAACGGGAATATATCTTCGGCTGGAAAACCCGGCGCTCCCTTTCAATGGAGGTCTTTATCTGGCAGGAGGGTACCGGGCCCCGGGATCCGGTTCCCCTGGCCTCGGGCAGAGCCGCGGGTTCCGGTCAGGCCAGCCTGTCTTCATCCACGGTTACGGATCGCCTTTTGAAAGCCGCGGTCAAAAGGGCGCTGAGGGCTTTAAAAAAATGAAAGGCAGGGCTGTTTCGGCCGTAAGGCCATGGGGGAAAGAATTTTTTCTGGTCCTCCTTTTTACCACGGCTTCCGGAATTGGGGCTGAACCGGGTATCGGTTTTGCCGAAGCCGCCCTCATGGCGGTGGCCGCTTCCGATGAGCTCCGGAATGAATACGCCCAACGAAACCTCCGGGAAGGAGCCTGGATTCTGGGGCGGCGGGCCTATTTTCCCCGGGTATCCTTGACTGTTTCCGAAGACGACCGGGTTTCCACCATAGGGAGCGATTCCTTTTTAAAAAACTACGGGATCGACCTGGATCAGCTCCTTTGGGACGGGGGAAGAACCGCCATAAGCCGGTCCGTGGAGCAGGCGGAACTCACCCTGTTGGGAGCCCAGTTGGAACGGATGGCCGGGGAAATCGCCGAGGCTGCCCTGGGGTCATACCGGAATGTGCTTTACCTGCGGGCTCAACTGGCCATTCGGGAGGCTGCCCTGGAAGCGTTGAGGGAACAGCGGAATATCCTGTCCAGGGAAACGGAACTCGGCCTGGCCCTGGCTGCTGATTTGACCGGAGCGGATCTTACCCTTGCGGGGGAAGCGATAGAGATCCGTTCCCTTAACATGGAACTGGAGGAGGCGGAACAGCAGTTTGCCGAGACCCTGGGGCTGGAGCGGCTGCCCCCCCTTTTAGAGACCGTGGACGTCAGGCGGTCTCCGGCCTTGCCCGGAGAAGAGGATACCCGTGCCCAGGCCCAGGCCAGGAATCCGGACCTTACCGAGGCCCGGTACGGGATAGTGAAAAAACAGGCGGAAGCCCGGTACGCCCGGTTATCCTGGATGCCCACGGTACGCTTGACCGGAGGATTCAGCCTCAGCGGCCGGCGCTACCCCCTGACGAGGTATAGCTGGAGCGTGGGGCTGACCGTTGAATTTTCATCCCCCTGGTTTTCGGGGGGTATCCAGGGTTCGGCGGGGGGGGAGCCGCCCTATGACAGAAGCGCCCGGCTGCAGAACACCCTGTCCCCCCTGCCCGAGCCCGCGGCGGCCATGACCAGCCGTTCCGCGGACCTGGCCCTTGCCCTGGAACGGAAAAAATTCCAGTTGAGTTTTGAGAAGGTGGGCCGTATGGCGGCATTGGCGGTGGAGAAATGCCGGCTTATCGACGAGAAGCGGCTCCTGGCCCTGGAATCCCTGGAGTTGTCGGCGAAACAGTTCCGCCTCGCGGAGCTGCGCCTGGACCTGGGCCAGATTACCCGGCTCGATCTGATGGAAGCCCGGCAGGAATATACCCAGCGGGAATTAGCCCTGGTGGAAGCCGCCATAACCCTCCTGGAGGCGGAACGGGAGGTGGAACGTTTTTTGGATCTCCGGCCCGGGACCTTACCCGTATTCGCCGGTGAAACCCATGCTTACGGAGGTTCCCATGAATGATGATATTCCCGCCCCTGTTTTCAACGGGGGCGCCGGGGTTGGCCCCAAAACCGCCTGTTTTCTTACCGGTTTTTGCGGCTCCCCAGGCAAAAGCCCCGGGAAGGGGCCGGGGGGAAGGCCGGGGTTCCAAAATTTGGCATTTTGGAACCGTCTTGGGTTTTTTTTGTTTCTCTTTGCCCTGATCCTGCCGGGCTGCCGCCCTTCCCCGAAACAGGGGGAAGCCGAGGCCCCCAGACCGGTCCGGGGGGTGGTGGTTGGGGAACGGAATATACCCCATGAGATCAGCGGATTTGGGACCCTGTCTTTCCTTAAAAAAGTGGATGTGGCCGCTCCCCAGGACGCGGTATTGGCCGCCCTTTATTACCGGGAAGGGGATAAGGTCAATCCCGGGGATAAGCTGGCGCTTTTGGAAAATCCCCAGATTTCCCTGGCGGTGGGCCGGGCGCAAAACACCTTTTCCCAGGCCAAGGCCTCCCTGGATCTGGCCCGGTCCCGTTTATTGGAAGGGGAATTTCAGGCGGAAGCCCAACTCCTCAACCTGGAAAAGGCGGAGGCCGAACTGGAACAGGCCCGGAAGATCCATGAAGAGCAAAAACGGAAACACCAGGGGGAAGAGGCCCTCTACGAGGCCGGAGGGGTCACCGAAGAGGCCATACGGACCGGCCGTTTTTCCCTGGATTCGGAGGAGGAGAAGATCCGGCTTTTGGAAAAGGATCTGGCGATCCGCCGCATCGGGTTCCGGCATCAGGACCTGGCCGCCGCGGGGCTTCCCCTGCCCAGGGATGAAGGGGAACAACGGCGCTTGTATGTTGCCCTTGCCACCGCCACCCTCCGGGCCGAATTCCAGGCTGCCCAAGCCAGCCTTCAGGCGGCGGCTAAAGAGCTGGAATCGGCGAAACTCGCGGAATCGGAGCTGGTGGTAAGGAGTTCCATGGCCGGGACCGTAGGCGCCCTCTATATGGAAGCGGGGGAACGGGTAAAGCAGGAGGATAAGATCCTGACCCTTATGGATACGGAATCCCTCTATGGGGTATTCCCGGTACGGGAGGAGGATGCCCTGCGGCTGGAGAAGGGCATGGCCGCCGTGGTAAGCCTGGACGGAACCGGGGGGACCTATGAGGGCTCCGTGGAGTTGGTGGCTCCCATCGCGGACAGCCAGTCCTTTACCTTCTCCGTGAGGGTCCTCCTTTCCCCGGAGAGCATCGCCGGCGGGATGGGGGAGACGTTGCCGAAGCCGGGGATGTTTGCCCGGGTTTCCATCACCCTGGGACCTCCCCGAAAGGTGATGGTCATTCCCGATTCTGCCATATTGAATAAGAAAAACAACCAGGGGGTGGTTTTTGTGATTAACGGAGATACCGTCCATGAACGGGAACTACGGTTTGGTATGTCCCTGGGGGAAGATCGGGAGATTGAAGCCGGTCTTCTTCCCGGGGATCTGGTGGTGGCGCGGCCCGATGGGGGCTTACGGGATGGGGTATATGTTTCGGTGGTGGAATGATCCGGTCCTTTCCGGCTCCGGAAGGGGGCGTCTCCGGATAGGTCAGGCGGCGTTAATCGGCCTTTTCCTCCTGGGTTCCTGTGCCGTGATCGACTTGAGGCCCATCGGAGTACGGACCGTTCCCGGCGAACCCTACGAGATACTGGAGGATTACCATACGCCGCTGGCCCTGATCTTTGATACGGAGATGGAAAAAACCACGGCCCAAGCGGTGATTTCGGTGAGTTTTACCGGAGGCGTCGTCGAGGGGGACCTCCGGTGGCAGGGGAACACCCTTTTCTTTACCCCCGCCGCGGGGTGGACCGCCGGAAGGCGGTATACCCTGGGCCTCACCGGAGAGGTCTACTCCACCGACGGCCGGGAACTCAGGATTGCCCAATACCTTCCGTTTTTCGCGGTCTCCCGGGCCGAGCTTCCCCGGCTTGACTCCTTTACCCCCGCCGATGGCGCTTCCGTGGGGGTAACGGCGGAAGAAGGGGGGGCGGTTATATTAGGTTTCTCCCTGCCTATGGACCGCCGGAGTGTGGAGGAGGGGTTCTCCCTGGACGGGACGGGGGAGAAGCGGTTTGATTGGGACGGGGATGACCGGACCCTCAGGATCAGCGCCGGTCAACCCCTGTCCCCCTGGACCACTTACCATTGGAGCCTGGACCAGGCCTTGAGCCGGGAGGGCGCGCCCCTGGCAAAACCGGTATCCGCCCAATTTACCACCGACCTTGACAGGTCCTATCCGGTGGTGCTTGAGGTGTTCCCCCTGCTGCGTTCCGATCCGCCTGAAGCCTCTTCCCCGGGAGCGGGCCTTTTTCTGCCATGGGTACGGACCGGCGCCGATATGGAGCAGGGCCTTGGGAGCGGTCAGGGAATAGGGGTCCGGTTTAATAAGCCCATGGATGAGGAAAGCATGCGGAAGGCGATCAGGCTGGAACCTTCCCTCTCGGGAACAGTTGAAATAGTAAGCCCCGATTCCCTGGTTTATGTTCCGGACAGGGACCCGGACGCTGAAACCCGCTATACCCTCATTGTTTCCGGCGATACCCGGGATAAGAGCGGATTGCGGGTGGGAGAGGATTTTATATGCTATTTTACCCCGGACATTCCCTTTTTGCGGATCCCTGCCTTGTCCGTGAACGGGCAGTCCCCGCTGGCCATGGATGAGGGAGATACGCCCCGGTATTATGCCTTTCCTCTGGAAGGAATCACCGCAATAACCGGGATCACCCTGGAGTTTTCCCTTCCCTTTTCCCAGGAAGCCATGGTTGCCGCGGTCCTGGAAATTTCGCTGGACCCCTGGTTCCCGGCATCCCTGGGTCAGGCGGTCCTTAAGGCCGCGGTCTGGTCTTCGGAGAATACCCTTTTTATGGAATGGGAGGGGCTTGAACCGGGAACGCCCGAGGAACCCCATTTTTATCAGCTTACCATCCCCGGCGGGAAAAGCGGCGTCGCCAATGGCCGGGGTTCCTTCATAAAAGATACCCAAAGCATCTATCTGGAGGTTTTAGACTCATGAAAAAGATCAAACCCGTTTTTTTTAAGGTCCTGGGGGGGATGGTTTTTTTAAGCCTGTTCTTTTCCTGCGATATCCTCAGGCAATCCCCCTTTGAAGTTGCCCAATGGAGTCCCGGAACGGGGTACCATGGGGAGCCGGAACATATCAGGGTTTCGGTTTCCTTTTCCCATGATCCGGACAAGCTCAGCGTGGAACATTCCTTTTCCTTAACCGAAGACAGTTCACCGGTGAACGGTTCCTTTGGATGGGAAGGGCGGACCCTGGTTTTTCATCCCGCCGTTCCCCTGGAACTAAACCGGGATTACGTGATAACGCTCCTGGAGGATGCCCAGGATCAAAAGGGGATTTCGATGGATAAAAAATTTGAAGCCTCCTTTACCACCCGGGGTACGGGAAGCCGTCCGGCGGTTCTTTCCGTAGACCCCCGGGATATGGGGACGGTGATGGATCCTCGGCAGGAGATCCGTATCGAATTTTCCGAACCCCCGCAGCTTACTTCCTGCGTTAACGCCATTTCCTTTAGTCCCTCTGCCGGCGGTTCCTGGCGTTTGGAAGCCGGCGGCCGCCAGGCGGTTTTTCTGCCCCAGGAATCCTGGGTTATGGGAACGACCTACCGGATGCGCATTGCCCCGGATTTTTCCAGTCTTCCGGGGCTTACCTTGGGAAAGGAATTTACCACCTACTTTGTCGTGGGGGATGACCGGACTCCGCCCCGCTTAATGGCGGCCCATGCCCTGGACCCGGCGGGAAACCCGGTCATGGAACTGGTCCCCGCGGAAGACGGCCCCTTGATGGGGGAAACCTCCCGCTGGGAATCCGCATACCGGCTCAGGCTGGAATTTTCCGAACCGGTGGATACGGCGGATCTCAAAAACCGCCTCACCGTGGAAAAGGCGCCGTCCCTGGAGATGGAGACCGAATCGGGATATGCCGATCGGGTGGTTTTTGGTTTTAGTGAAAAGCCCGAATACGCAAGTTCTTTCCTTATCAGAATAAACGCCGGGGTCAGGGATAAGGCGGGAAATGAGAGTTCCGGTCCGGTGGTCTTCCGGATCAGGGCGGACGGGCCCTGTTCCAAGCCTCCCGCCCTGGCGGGGATCCGTATGCCCATGGCCCCCGGCGGCCTTGATGAGCATACAAACGAACCGGCGGATGATCCCCTTGTCCCGGAACAATTTTACCAGGTGGTGTCTTTTTCGATGGACGAGCCCTTCGGGGATCTGCCGGTCCTCCCCGGGAACGGCCGATACCCCTATACCGAATCAACTCCTACCTGGATAGAACTCTATTTCGACACGGTCCCGGGGGCGGAGATAGAGCTCCTTTCCCTGATGAACCTCTTCCGGGTGGACGCCACCAACAATGCCCTCTCCTTTTTCCCCCGGAGCATGGAGACCGGGAATTTTTCCGTCCCCGATGCTCCCCCGGGCTGGGAAGCGTATTATCGGGTAAAAGTCAAAGGGCTTCTCATCAATTCCACCGATCCGGGGGTGGTTGTCTTTCAGATAGCTTCCGGCCTTCAGGACAATTTAGGAAACCGGAATGAGAAAATCTTTCGCCTTCCCCTTTTAAAATAGGGGCCGGTTAAAAAGGATACGGTAGTGAAGAATTTGATCCAATTTTGCGTTAACCGTCCGGTAACGGTTATCATGGCCATGGCCGCCCTGGTTTTGGGCGGCGGTTTTGCCCTTTCGGTGCTGCCCCTGGACAGGCTGCCGGATTTTTCCTATCCCCGGGTTACGGTGGAGGCCCTCTACCCCGGGATGGGTGCCGCCGATGTGCGGTCCATCCTCACCATCCCCCTGGAAGACGCCCTTTCTTCGGTAAAGGGACTCCAGCGGCTGCGGAGCGTTTCCCGGGACGGGGCTTCGGTGGTGGTGCTGGATTTCCGGTGGGGGACCGATCCCAACGGCGCTTCGGTTTTGGTCCGGGAGGCGATTGACGGGGTCTATCCTAATCTTCCCGAGGGGGCGAAGAAACCCATGGTGGTACCGGGGGACCCCAATGAGGAACCCCATAGCATCGTATCGGTGTTTTCCCCTGCCGGGGACGGGGTTTTTGCCCGGAATTTGGCGGAATATGAACTACGGGCCCGGTTCAGAAGGATAGACGGGGTCGGTACGGTGATCCTGGTGGGCGGGGAAAACCCCGAAGCCAGGATCACCGTGGATATACCCCGGTCCCTTGCCGGAGGGCTTGGACCGGCTGATTTGGCCCAATACCTTGCCGCGGAAACCGCGGATATCCCTGCGGGAAACGCCCGGGAGGGGGATATGGAACTGGTGGTGGTCAGCGCCGGCCGCCCCGGATCGGTGGAGGAACTTTCCCGAATTCCGATCCCCGCCGGATCGGCGCCGGTCCGCCTTTCGGATCTGGCGGAATTAACCGAAGGACGGGCCCGCCGGAAGAGCCTTTTCCTTTTTGATAACCGGGAGCAGGTGGCCCTGGAAATATACCGCCGCCCCGGCGCGGATCCGGTCAAACTGTCCCGGGATATCGGGAGGGTTCTGGAGGAGGCAAAGAGCGCCTTTTCCCGGGACCTGGAACTCGGTCTGGTATACGATTCCTCCGGGGCCATCCTGGAGGGGGTAAGAAACTTAAGCGTCTCCGCCCTCCTGGGGGCCGCCGCGGTTATCGGAACCCTGCTCTTTTTTATCCGCCAGGTACGGTACAGTATCCTCGCATCCCTTTCCATTCCCCTGTCCGCGGCGGCGGCCCTGGTTGTCCTTGCCCTTACCGGAAGGTCCCTCAACAGCATGAGCCTGGGGGGAATCGCCCTGGGGATCGGACTGGTCTCGGATACGGCGGTAATCGTGCTGGACCTCCTCCACCGGAATTTTTCCGGCCGCACCCGGCCGCCGGCAGCGGCGATTGGAGACTGTGTATCCACCGTATCCGGTTCGAGTTTCGCCTCCACCGCCACCACCGCGGTGGTTTTTATTCCCATCATCTTCCTTCCCGGACCCCTGGGCGCCCTCTTTGGGGATCTGTCGGTTGCGCTGGTTTCCTCAATTACCGCGGGGTGGATCTTTGCCCAATTCATCCTGCCGGCCCTTTTCGGGCTTTTCTATAAAGGGGCTTGCGGATCAGGGCTGGACCGGAAAACTTCCCGCCCATACCGGCGTTTACTCGCCGCCGCTCTGCGGCATCCCGGGAGGATGCTTTTTTTCGCCCTCATTTTTAGCCTTGCCGGCGGGTTTATCCTTTTTACCCGGCCCGCGGCTTTTGTGTTTCCCGACGATGTGGAGGAAGTGGAGGTGAGCCTCATCTTTCCCGCCGGTACGGACCTGGAGGCGGCGGGGAGATACGGGGTGCTCCTCTCCCGGGCCCTGTCTGAACTTCCCGCCGTAGAGCGGACCTTTGGCCGGGGAGGGGCGGAGGAAGAGGACGTGGGCCGCAGGGCCAATACGGATTACCGGAAGGAGGAACTCCGGCTCCGGTGTATCCTCCGAAAGGGGGCCGGACCCGCCAAGGCCATGGCGGAGATCCGGCGGGTCCTGGAGGGTTCCGTGGGTTCCCAATTTCCTCCGGGAACGGCGGGGACTGCCGCCTATCCCCAGGACAAGACCGAACGGCTCTTGGGCTTGTCCCCGGGGCATACCCTGGCCGTCCGGGGCAAGGACCGGGAGGAGACCGTCTTTAGGGCCCGGGAAGCGGCGGAAAGGGTGAACCGTTTGGCCGGTCCCCTATCGGTTAACCTGCGGCCCTCCGGGGCCCGGCCGGAATTGCGGATCTACCCGGACCGGGAGGCCGCCGCCCATCTGGGGATCTCGGTAACGGATATGGCGGAAATGGTTTACGTCGCCACCGAAGGGGTGGTGGCCGCCAGGCTGGAGATTGACGGGCGGCCCCTGGATGTCCGGGTTTCCGGGGATCTCCGCCGGGATTTTCCGCGGCCCGAAGCCCTGGTGGAGGCGATTCCCCTGAGAGCCGGGGAAGGGGGGCCGGTCTTTTTGGGGGTCCTGGGCAGGGTCGAGCAGACCCAAGCGGAGGCGGCCCTGGCCCGGCTGGACCGGGGGGACGTGATATACCTGGACGCCCTTCCCCGGCCGGGGGAGGAGGTCGGGTTATCCCGCGTTATGGATGAATTAGGCAAAACCCCGGGGATCTCCCGGGCGGATGAATCCGCCTTTATCCGGTACCGGACCTCCCTGATGGTTACCCTGTTTCTGGTGCTGATCCTCTTGTACATGACCATGGGAGCCCAATTTGAGTCCTTTTTACTTCCGGGGATCCTCATGTTGACCATACCCTTCTCCCTTGCCGGAGCGGGCCCGGCCCTGCTGCTCACCGGGGCCGGCCTCGATTCGGGCTCGGTCCTGGGGCTGGTCGTCCTTTTCGGCCTGGCGGTGAATAACGGGATCCTGCTCTACGAGACCGCCGTGGAGAAGATGGGCCGGGGCTTGCCGGCGGCGGCCGCGGTTTATTCCGGGGCCGCCGGGCGCTTACGGCCGGTACTGGCCACCACCCTGACCACCCTCTTCGTCCTGCTGCCCCTGGTCGTCTCTCCCCTGGGATCAAGCCAGCATTCCATGGCATCGGCCATGCTGGGGGGAATAGGCGCTTCTACCCTGCTTACCCTTTTTGCCCTTCCCCCGCTCTTTATTCCCTTTCTTAAGGCGCGGGAAAGCCCCGCGAAAGGCTTCCGGGAGGGCTCGCCATGATTCAAAATTCCTGGCTGCAAAAGCCTATCGCCGCCCTCTGTGTGATCCTTGCCCTTACCGCCCTCGCGGCTTTTATTATGGTAAGCGGGGAGGAAGGGGGGGAAGACCGAAGGGGGAATTCCGGCTATACGATTGTCCTGCGGCATTATGGGATAGATGCCCGGGAGATGGAACGGACCGCGGCGGTTCCCCTGGAAGACGCCCTTTCTTCCATCGGCGGGGTCAAAAAAATTATGACCGTCAGCGAAAACGGAAAGGTCCGGGCCTTTGTCCATTTTGGGCACAAGGTTCCCGGCGCCTATGAGGCGGTACGGGAAGCGGCCCAGGGGGTCTACGAGACCTTGCCCCCGTCGGCCCAACGGCCGGAACTCTTCTCCTCCGATGATTCCCGTCTTCCCCTCTGGACCGCGGCGGTCTTTAGCGCCGGTGATG
Organism: Treponema sp.; assembly: GCA_031275535.1. The sequence continues at coordinate 17,497 of JAISOR010000261.1, forward strand.
ACGCCGCCCTGGGACAGTACCTGGAACGGATCGTTAAGCCTGCCCTGGAAGCCCTGGACGGGGCCGGGGAGGTAGAGATTTCCGGTATCGGGCTTCCGGAAATCGTCATTGCCCTTAAACCGGAGGAAGCCGCCTCCCGGGGTCTTGACGCATCCCTGATCGCCGGCGTTCTGGGGGAAAATGATCTCCTGCTTCCCGGCGGGTCCATCAGAAGCGGCGGCCGGGATATCCTCATCACCCTGGACGGCCGGTATCCGGACCCTCACGCCCTGGCGGATGCCCTGATACCTCTTCCCCAGGGAGGGGAGATCCGGTTGCGGGACGCGGCCCGGCTGTATGAACAGAACCGGGAGCCGGAATCGTTTTCCCGGCTCAACGGAAAAAGCGCCGCGGTGATCGCCGTCCTTCCCGGAGCCGGCGCGGACCCGGCAAGACTCTCCGGCCTCATCCGGGAGGAGCTGGAAAAATTTACCGATCTGCCCCTGGAATTCCAGGTGCTTTCGGATCGGGGGGCGGAGGAAACCGCCGCCTTTAGTTCGGTATTGGCCGCCGCCCTGCAGGGGGCCGCCGCGGTGGCCCTCCTGGCGGCCCTCCTTGGCAAGACGGCGGGCGCCGGTTTTTGGGGCCGGGGGAGACGGGTTTTCCTGGTCCTGGTTTCCGGATTAACGGTTCCCTTTATCTGCATCCTGTCGGCGGCCCTGTTGTCCCTTCTGGGTTTTTCCCTGGACCGGGGGCTGCTGGCGGGGCTTTCCGCCGGGGTAGGGGCCGCAGTGGACGCGGCCATCCTCAGTTCCGAAGGCCTGGGAAAAGCCCGGACCATTGAAGAAGGGCAGGGGCTCCTTAAAGATCTGCGCCTTCCCCTGGTATCCGGTTCGGTTACCACCATGGCCGCCCTGCTGCCCCTCATCGCCATGGAATCCCTGGCCGGCGGTATCAGTACCCTGGCCTGGGCCATCGGAACCGTTACCTTTCTGGCCCTTCCCACGGCCCTCGTCCTGGTTCCGCCCCTCCTCCTGTGGGGATTAAAGGGAAGCTCCGGCCCGCTTCCCCCGGGAAAGGCTTCCCCTCAAAAGCAGGGTAATCCCGGGGTCTGGGGGGGCTTCTTTCTGTTATTGGTAAAAATAAAAAGGAAGATAAGCAGGAAAGGACTGCGGCTTCTGGCCGCCCATCTGCGGTTTTGTACGGCCCGTCCCTACGGACCCCTGGTTGTATGGGCTCTTATTTCCGCCGGGGGCATTGCCGCCCTGACCCTTGCCGGAGCCGATGTGGGTACCGAAAGTTCCGCCCGGTCCCTGTATGCCCAGGTTGAATTTGAGGGAGGCCTCAGGGCGGAAGAAGCGGATCGGCTCCTTGCGGGTTACGCGGAAGCGTTAAAACGGCACGAAGGGATAGGGACGGTACAAACCGTGGCGCGGCCCGCTTCGGGATCGGTCCTCTTAACCTTTGATCCCCGGATCATCCCCGCCGGCGCCCTGCGGACTCTGGTCAGAACCCAGGGAATACCCGGCGGTTTTGTGTATATTCCGGAGATGTCCTCCATGGAACGGATCTGGGAGATCAAGGTTACCGGTGACGATGACGAAACCTGCCGGGAACTGGCGGAAGCCGCCGCCGGGCTCTGCGGGACCATACCCCTCATCCGGGAAACCGTCCTTAACTTTAAAGACGGAAGTAAACGGCTTACCCTGGTCCCCGATCGGGAGCGGCTTCTGGCCGCGGGCATTCAATTTTCCCAACTGGCCGACCGGGTCCGGCGGGGGGTTCACGGCCCGGTGGCCTATAAGCGGATAAGCCCCCAGGGGGAGACCGATGTCCGTATCCGGGGCAGGGGGATCGCCGCCCTTTCCCCGGAGGAGATCCGGGGGCTGCTGGTGGGATCCGCCGATACCCAGGGGCCGGTAAGGCTTGATTCCCTCGTTAAAAAGAACACCGAACCCGGGACGGAACCTTCCGGTATCAGGCGGGAGGACCGCCGCAGGATAGCCGCTATTTCAATCAGGACCAATCCCATGGACCCCAGAAAGGTCCGGAGAGAGGTTATGGCCGTCCTTGGCGCCATGGAACTGCCCCCGGGATATACCCTGGAATTTGACCGGGAGGCCATTGCCGCCGCGGAAGCCCTTTCGGGGGCGGTTTTTTGGTTTTTATTGGCCCTGATCTTCTGTTATATGGCGCTGGCCGCGGAAAACGAATCCTTTGGAATTCCCCTGGCGGTACTGTCGGTGGTACTCCCCTCCCTTTCGGTTCCCGCGCTGGGAATGGCCGCCGCCGCCTTTCCGGTTACCCCTTCGGCGGCCTGCGCCTTTGTCGCGGTGAGCGGCATGGCGGTGAATGCTTCGGTTCTGCTCACCGATGAAATCCGCCGCGTTCCCCGGCGGAAAAATAAAAAAGGCCTCGCCGCCAGCTTATACCGGGCGGTCAGAAAAAAGCTCCCCCTGCTTTTCGCCACCGGGGGTACGACCATAAGCGGGGCGGCGCCTTTTCTGTTCTTAAAAGAAGAAACCAATTCCCTGGTCCGTAACCTGTCGGTGGTAACCGTCCTGGGGGTCGGAGCTTCTGTTTTTGTCGGCTTATCGTTACTGCCCGCGCTGCGGGTGTGTTTTTCATCATTGTTTCTTTCCTTTCATCCCCCACGGGATAAGGGAAAAAGTTCCGCTTGTGCGGAATAGAGGCTCTCATACGCGAGGCCTAAAAATGACCGTATTACCTTTTCATTTCTCTCTCAAAAGGATCATCCCCCTGGCGGGGATCCTCTTCTTTTGTCTCGGCGCTGTTTTCGGGGAAACAAAGCCGGATATCCCGGGTTTTAATTCCGGGACATTTGACTACCATTTCCGCAGGGCCGACCGGGAACTCACCCCTGAGCGGTGGATGGCCGAAGCCCGGCAGGGGATAGCTATGGCCAGAAACGCCTGGGAACTGGCCGCAACGGAACTTTACGGGGATAAGGTTTTGCTTGAGGAGGCGGGGAAAACCATTGAAGCCTGGAGCGAGGCGGAGCTGGAAAAACGCTTTACCGAATGGCTCCTCAGGCGTTTTTTCAGCGCCGGGCTGACCGAGCAGATAGAAGGGTCGGCGCGGGAGATCAGGAAAACCAATTTATCCCTGGTGTACCATTTGGACGAAAACGGAGCGATCCGTTATGATGAGGAAACCGGCGACCCCCTGGTGATCCGTCCCGATGAAGCCGGGGCGTATATGGATGGGGATCAGGAACAATGGCGGAAAAACGCGGAAGAAATTATCAATGCCGGAACCGTCCGTTATGAGGCCTATCTGACCTCCCTGTTTCCGGAGCTCCTGGGTTATGTTCCCGAAGAAAACCGGGAAGCCTTTGAGGAGAAACTGCGGGGCATCACGATGAAAGCGGTATCGGGCAGGCAAAAGGAATTTGAAGCCCTGGTTGCCAGGGAAGAACGGCTTTTTGTTGCCCAAAGAACCGGAGACGTATGGAGCCTGCGAAGGAAAAGTGAAGAAGCGGCGGCTTCCATGATTACCGCCCAAATCATCGAGGAGACCGAAGCCCTCTGTGTCCAGGGGATAGCCGCCCTGGAAACCAGGATAGAGGCGGCTGAAACCGGCGGCGGCGATTTGGCCCTGGCCGGCTCCGAATGGCTTGAGGCCTACCGGGAACAATTTGAACGGGGGCTTAAGGCCTGGGCGGACGCGGAGGAACGGTTTTTTATACGCCGCATAGAATGGGAACAGGAAGCGGGACAGTATTATTTAGAAGGGGAAGAAGCCTGGAGTAACGCTTTTAACCAATTCGAGCAGGAGAGACAGCGCTGGGAAGCAAAGGCGAAAACCCTTTTCGAGTCCGGGGAGGCGGTTTTCAGGCGGGCGTCGGAGAATCTTGAAGCCGCGATTGCCGGGGCAAAGGCGGAATTTGAACAGGACCTGTTGCTCAGATCCGAAGCCGGCGCCGAACGGGCCAGGGCCTGGGTGGATACCTATATCACCTGCGGCGCCGTGGTATCCGGCGCTCAGGAGAACATCAGTTTCTGGCTCGGCCAATACGACGGAAAAGACCCGCCGCCCCTCGCGGGTGGGGAATTTTCCGCATGGATATCCGCGGAAGTTGCCGGCCACTGGCAGACGGTACTGAGTTCCTGGGAGCGGCAATACGGACCCGGCGACCGGATGACTTTACTGATAAAAGACATTATCGCGGGGAAAACAACCAAGTCCCGGGAGCAGGAAGCCGTTGAGGAACTGGAAAAAAGGGGAATCAATCTCAGCGCTTCCTTTAAAACCGCCCTGGAACTAAAAAACTGGTCCCTTCTGTATGATTCCTACCTTGATAAGGCTAAAACCGCCCGGGACGCCCTGATCAATGATTTTAATATGGTAATGGGAACCGGGGCCCTCGCGGACATCCTGGCCGAAGGCGCGGTGAGTGAAGATTTTAACCTGGACGAGTATCAGATAGAACTTATCCGGGCCAAGGCGGTGGCCGGTTATTGGGAAAAACGAAAAGCCATCGCCCAAGGGGTGGTTTCCTACGCGGAAGAATTAACCGCCGGACGTATGACCGATAGTGAAGGTATCAAGGCCTGGGAACAGGCAAAACAATCCTATGATGACGCCCTCAGCCGGTACGAGGCGGAACTGTCCCGGTTGAGCGCCGCGGGAACCGGGGTAAAAGCGGCCCAGGAAGCCATGTACAACGCGGCGGCGGCGCTGCGGGAGGCGGAAAGCAGGCTGGAAGAGAAAAATCAGGCCTATTCGATCATCATGTCCGCCTATGTGTCCGGACGGAATGATTTTATCCTGCAGGACCTGGTCGCCAAATACGAAGAACTCCTGCGGGAGTATAACCTGTTAAGCGCCGAAGGGGACGGCGCGGCATATATCCGTTACCTTGAACGCGGCTATGAGCTTGGATTCGCCCAGGAACTTGAAGCGACCGGAGAAATGCTGAAACAGCTTATCCTGGGAGGGGAGGGGATTGAAAAATCCCTGTCCGCCCTGAGGACCAGGGCGGTAAATATCACGGTGTTTGAAGAATATCACATCATACCGGAGACTATTGAAAAATTCGGCCTTGAAGCGGACGATCCCTTTTATGCCCTTATGCAGGATCTGTTGTCGGAAAAAGAAAAAAAACTTGCCGAAGCCGCCGCGGATCAGGGGGCAATCCAAGAACAGTATAATAAACTGATCAGCGCCATGACAAAAACGGCGAAAGCCCAGGCCCAGGCTCAGGTCGAAACCAGGCTCCAGGCCCTGAACCTTTTGGTCTGTAATTCAACGATGGAGTGGTATTTTAACGTCCGGGGCGCTGAGCCGGAAACACAGGACCAGGAGGTTTTTTCCGATCTGGGCCTTGAAGCCTGTCTCAATAATGACGTTGAAAAGGATGTCCGGGCTTTGTTAAAAGCCCGCCTGGACCTGGAACTGGAAGGTTTAGCTTGTTTTTTAGGAGAAGTTGAGGGCGGAGACCGGGCGAAACTCCTCTCAAACTTCTGTTTGGCGGATCCCGGGGAGGCTTCAGAAATTTTCGGAGCGCTTAAGGATCTGCGGCTGCTGCTTGATTCTGTTGAGGATAGCGGTTTCGCGGATTATTATGCGGTCCTGGAAAACGCCGCCCGGTCCGGGTCGTCGGCCGCGTGGTTCCTAAACGGCGGCTCCTGTTTTGTGACCCAATCGGGGCAGGTTATAGCATACGGCCTTTTGGAAACCGAGATGACCGCGGCTGCCCGCAGCCAGGACTTGTTAGCGGTGTATCAGGCTGTCGGCCCCCAGGCCGCGCCGGTAATACGGGAAGCGGGGCTTCGGGGCCTCCGGGAAATGGAGGAGCTTTTTAAATCCTATGGCCTCACCCTCAACGGCGGCGATCTTCCCGGCACGAAGTCCGTGGGAGAAGCCCTCCTGGGGAGGGCAGGGTCCTTGACCAAAAATCTTTCGGCCTTTTTATCGCTGATGAACGGACACCTTGATTCACTCCCCCAGTGGATTAAAACCGAGGTACAAGCCTGGCAGAGCTCTTTGATTACCTATATGGCGGCCAAAACAATTTATACCAACAGGAGCATCACCGGTTCCAGCGGGGCCATAAAAAATGAAATAGCGGGCCTTGAAGCCCATTCCCAGGCGGCGCAGCGTGTAGCCGACGCCCTGTCATACGCGGAGCCGGGAAGCGCCCGGTTTTTAAACGCCGCCCTGGGGCTGCCGCCGGAACTATTCACCTATACAAATAAAGCGGCCATTGAAGACGAAGTGGTCAAAAGAATCGGCCGGGACCTGGCGAAGCAATACGGCGCCGGGAGCCTTGAAGACCCGGCCGCCCTGGAGAACGCCTTGACCGCCGCGTGTTTAGTACACCATGGATACGCCGAAGAGGGGATACGGAAAAAATCCGTGGATGAGGCGATCCGGTTGTTACGAGCAGGCCCCCTTGATGATGAGCTTCAGCATGGTGATTATTATTACGAAATAATCGTCCGGGAGCTCCCCCTTATGTTTAATATCCTCTCCGGCCGTCAGGAAGCGCTGAATTTTGAATATGCCCTGGTAAAGGCCTATGAGGACCTGAACCAAACCATAGCGGAGGCCGAGCGAGAGGGACGGAGCCATTGGCGGCAGTATGTAAGCGCCGAATTCCTGGCGGATTATCATAACCAGAGCAATAACGCAGGGGTATCACCGGGTGTTTCCGGAGATCCGGAAGGGACCTGCGATGGAATAAAGAGCGCCAAAAATTGGCGGGAAGGGATGCTGGCGGACGCCTATGAAAAAGCCGTCCAGGATACCCGCCGGCTTAATGATGCCTTCCAGGCCTTTGCCAGCGCCGGAGAACAGCCGGAGCATGAATTCTTAAAGGCCGGGATAAAAAAATACCAGGACGATCCCCTGCTGGAATGGGACGAAACATTAATAAAAACCGTCGATTATGTGTTTTATGACAATTATCAAATGGAATCCGGCGAATTTCAAAAAAATTTTATCCAGGCGGCTTTGCTGGAAAAAGAGATAGAACAGCTCGGGACGGGCTATGCCGCATCAAAACAAAACGCCGCCATGATTAAAGCGGAAATACAAAAAATATCCGCCGAAATAGTGGGCCTGCAGGACGCCTGGGATCTTGCCGCCGCCGCCTACGAAAACGCCGCCCTGGATTTTGCCGGCTCCGGAGCCGCCTACGACGAGGTTTACCGGGCGGTTAAAAAAGATTATGCCGATCTGGAGGAAGCCAGAACCGCCTATGAAATAGAAGACGCGATAAGGAGATGGGCAAGCACCGCCTATTTGGATAACGCCCCCCTTGCCGGCGAAATGACGGCGGACTATAAAAGCCCCTATGAGGATCTGGCCTATAGTACCAGCCGGTATGAACGGGCGGTAGTAGCCTTGACTGCCCTGGCCGGACTATATGAAGAAGATGATGAAAGAAGACCCTATGCGGATAGGGAATACGAAATCTTATATAACACCTATAAAGAAAGTTTTCAGCGGATGATCTTGTCCATAAAAACCCTTGGGGCGCTGGAAGAATCGATAGCCGAGGAAACGCGGAGAAACAGTGCCTGTTATGACAGCTATAACCGGTATCTGAACGAGCTGGGCCGTTCCATAAATTATCCGCCGGACTATCAGGCGCCAAGTGATAAACGTCTTTGGCAATTGATGGACGTGATACAAATAAAAGACGGTAAACTTGGGTTCTCCTATGACGGCTCCTTCCTGATACAGGAGATGACCGGCGGACAGGCCGCGGCGCTGAAAAAATTTTTTACCCCGGAGGAAACTGCGGGCATTGAGGTAAATCTGGTTTCCCCCTTCGAGGAGGCCTTGCGGCAGTTAAACCAGAATATGATCCGGTACGAAGTAACCACCGATGGGGCTAAATATACCCAATGGGGATTGGCCCGGGATTACCTCCTGCGGCAGCTGATCGGCAGTAATCCGGAAATTGAAGATATGGCGGACTGGTATATTCAGGCCACGGCGCTGAACGAGGGGGAGAATTTAGGGGAAATGTCCATAGGGTATGGCGGCCTGTTTAAGGATACGGAGGTTTTCAATGTCGCCTTATACTACCGGGACAAGAGGCTGATGCCGGCTCAGAAAAATGCCTGGGACCTCTTGAGCGGCGAAGAAAAAGCGGATCTCGAATTTTATACGATCTTAACCCTCCTCGGCGCCGGCGGCATGGATTCAAAGGGATTCTCCTATCTATCGGCCCAGGCCGAATATGCCTTTACCAATAATACGCTGAACCGTGAAAGGTCACGGCTTAAAGGCCTGTTGCGGATTCCGCTTGCGCGGCATTTTTATAGAGCGGGCCTTGCGAGACTCAACGCTACCAGCGCCCACCTGCTTCCCTCGTATCAGCAGATAAATGATACGGTCGAAAAAGCCCGGACCGGCTTAGCAACAACTTCGGAGGCGTTAAATTCTTCCCTGGAATCATATATTAATTCCTGCCGCAGACTGGCGCAGTTAAACGGTACAGGAACGGGGACCGGAACCGTCGGGTGGAGCGGCATAGAAGGGGCGTTGCAGGCGGCAGGGGGAATCACCGCCGATGAGATACAGCGGCTGAAAAACTACTGGTATCAAATGGAAGGAGATACCAAAGGTTCTTATTCCGATACCGTTACCGCCCTCAAAGAACTCATCCGCTGGAGCAAAAACAAAAAAGAGGATGACAAAAAAAATTTTGAGCAGGCCTGGATCGAAGACGAAGAGGCCAGGCTGAAAAACCAGGCCGCGTACCGTGAGGTTTTTGCCGCCTTTGTTGAAGGAAAAGCGGATATCAATGGGTTGCGTAAAGCCGCCGCGGCTGCCTATGGGAATAAAGCGCCGGCCCGGAAAAACCATTTGGAAAACCTGGAACAAACCATCCTCCGGGATTTAACGGGAGTTACGGAAAACGGCGGCGCGTATAAAGCCGAATATATCGGACTTGCCGATGAATTAACCGAACTGATAGAACGCGCCTATACCGCACGGTATAGCGCTGAACTTACGGCAAGAGAACTGGAATGGGAGATGCAGCGTTATGACATCCAGGAGAAATACCGGGCATGGATTGAAGCGTCAAGCCTTATCCTTGAACGGGGGAGGGCCGATTGGAAAGCGGGGGCGGAAAAAATACAAACGTCCTATGCCAGATGGACGAAACAATTTAATGAAGCATACCAGGGGATCGACGAAGCCTGGATCGCCGCGTATTTGGCCGGCCTTGAAGATAAAGCCCGGTGGGTAACGATGGCAACCGAAGCGGCCAACAGCGCCGCCGCCGGGGCCCTGTTGGCGATGGTTGGTTCCGAAGCGGAAATGATGAGCCGCAGAATGGACACCCGCGTTCTGTCGGGGATGTCCCTGACATCGGGCGCCGAAGAAGCGGAAGATACCCTGCGGCAGCTGCTGCAGTCCGCGGGAATTATGAACATGGAAACGGCCTTTGCCGCGGCGAAGGGGATGACCGGGACCATAAGCAGCCAGGTGCGCCGGGGCCTGGGCGGGCTTAATACCTGGAATTCCGGAACCGTACAAGCCGCGGCGCTTGCGCTGGCAAAAGAGGCCAATGAGGAATTGGCGGCCCGGGAAGCCAAACGGGTGGCCGCCGCGGTTCAGCTCGCGGTAAAGGACGCGCTGGAGAGCCTGACGAAAAACGTCGCCGAGGCCAACGAAGAGTTTGATGAAAGCATGGATGATGTCTTTATAATCGAAGGGCAATGGAGAAAGAACGGGAGGTACTACACCAAAGACGCGGTGGTCCATTCCACCCTTTTTGACCCGGTGATAACCGAAAAGGCAACGGTGGCGGCCTACGAATTTTATAAAATGGCTCCGGTAGAATTGTCCACCGATTTAAGCGGGGAGCGAATAAAGGATCTGGACGCTTTGGCCGTACAGGCCTTGATAAATAATATGTACACGGAGGTTCAGGGGATCGCCGAAAAAATATTTGGTACCGGGGAGGATGCCCCGGGCTTATTTACCCACCATATCGGCGAGGGACCGGTGGTAAAACCGGACGTTGATGCCGATATGGATATACAGGAACTTTTTTCGGATGCCGGGACCGGAGAGCTGGGAAGATTATTGCGGCTTTATATCTACTGGACGATACAGGAAAGAAACGGGATCAACATGATGGCTTCCGCCTTATGGGAAAAACCCCTTTGGGATTCCCGGGGAAGCTGGTTCCAGGCGCCGAGTATCAGAAGCGTCGTCGATATCGGAAACCAGGTGGTCTCCGCCGTGGTCTCCACCGTGGTAGGAGCGGTGGCCGGGGCCTTCTCCGGCGGAGCCGGGTTCGCCCTGGGGGTAGCCCTCAATACCGCCATGAATTTATCCGATGATCTGTTTTTTGGCGCCATGGACGCGTCGGGAGGGTTTAAAAGCTGGGATGAAGTAGGCGTTGAGTTTGGAAAAAAGGCGGCCATAACCGGGGTAAGTTCCCTTATCGGCGGTGTGTTTAACGGTGTCGGCGCCGCTTCTTCAACTTTTCTGCAGAGCGGCCTCTCCGGTATGCTGACCCAAAACCTTACGGGGCTTTCCAAGGTGATAACCCAGACGGCATTAGCCGGGGTCCAATCGGTAACCACCGGAACCGTAACCAGCGCCTTGGGCGCCGTCACCTACAATACTCAAGACGGTTTTGGGTTCTCCCGGGATGTATTTACCGGCAGCATAAAAGACGCCTCCATAGGGGCATTAAGCGGCATGACCGGCACTTTTACCACCGGGGTAATGAACTGGGGCTTGGACGGTTTTTACGGCCAACTCCATACCGACGGGACAAAGCTCTCTTCCCTTGCGGGGGGGCTTGCCGGTCAGGGGGTAAACTACGCTTTTACCGGGGACTATGCCTTAAACCTGTTTAACCTGGATCTGCTGAGCGCCGGAACGGTAAATTCCGGCTTATTGGAGCTGCATCTGGGCCGTGACGGGGTTAGCATGGGTTTTGGAACCGGCGGCGTAGATGTCAGCGCGGGAACCATGGCAAGCGCCCTCCGGGGGTTTGAGGCATGGAAGGTAAACGCCCGGCTCCTGAGCTCCGGCGCGGAAGACGCCCGGCAATACGCAAGCCAGCTGAGGACTCTGTATTCGGGGGATGCCGCCGCCAGGGCCGAATTCGAAGCGGCCCTGGAGGGGAGAACCCGGTATGTGGAAAACCCATACGCCGAAGGAACCGAAAGCCTGTATGACGAGTATACCGGCGTAAAAACCGTTTTCCTGGGCAGGGACGCCCTGGAGGACGGCAGCAGATTCGGCTTAAATGTTGTTTTCAGCCACGAGGCCTACCGCAACGGTATGGATGACGGCGTTTACGGGCAAATGCTTGAGCGGAATAACGCGGTTGCGGGACATATCGGCGTTGCCATGGGGCTTATGGAGACCTATGGGACGGACAGCATCGGCGCCGCCCTGCAGGGGGAAGCCCTCTGGTACCAGTACGCCCTGAATCAGGAGGCTTATGACATCATCCAAACCGCCCTGGACGCCTATGATTCTGGCGGGGATTTTTGGCAGCTCACCGGCACCGGCGGTTTAAAATACGATGGCAGCGGGTATCTGCGGGATGTGGATGGGCTGTATATAAATTACGACGGAACCAAAACCAGGGAACCGGTAAAAGGGCCGGGGGGAACCATAGGATCCTCGGGGATCGAGAGCGGATTACTGCGTATCTTGGACCTGGACCTCACCGAAGAAAATATTACCGCGGTCCAGAACATGATGCTGCAGGCCGGACTGCAGCATACGGTGGATCCCGCGGATCCGGAAAACCGGGATCGGTGGATGTGGAAAGGGACAAGCGCCATAGCGGCAGCCAACGAAGGGGTCGTCATCGGTAATAGTCTTTTAAGAAAATTCGGCATGATCCATCTGCCGGAACTGCTGGTTTTTAAAGGCGGAGACCTCTCAGGAGCCTATACCATAAAAGATACCGCCAATGAGATGAGCCGTAAAGAAGAATGGCAGCCCCAAAGTCCTTATACCTATTGTAATTATGTGTTTCTTGCTACGGTCGATGCCGTATTTGGCGAAAACGATCTTACCAAGGCCCTGAGGAACGCTGGTGTTGCCAATGAAATCGGATTATTTCTGGACGGGAACTACTCCCCGCTTGATTCCGGGGTCATGGCCCAGGCGGCGAGTAACATGGGTTATTTAGTCGCCGTCTCCTATATTAATCCGGGATACCTGGAAACTGGAGATAATACACGATATCACGGCCATATCGGGACGGTGGTGGCTCATTACGGAACCTATATTCCCGCCCTGGGCCCCCGTATTTCCCAGGGAGGGGCTAAAAACGGCGAATATTGGACCCGGGATCCGGGTACCTTCGGCAGCGTGATAAACAACACCTCCTATTATGCCTTAAAAGCGGGGATGGCAAGGGCCAAAAATTAGGTTTGTTCGACGGCCGCGAAATTGCGGTTTTTTAGCGGAATCTGACGGGGGAACCGCGGTTTTCCCGCCAGATTGCATGAAGGATCTAGCAGTTTGTTGCGCTTCAGCGCAAAATCGTATAAAAATTCACAAAAGTGAATTTTTATACCCTGCAAACTGCATAAAGGAGCCCGATAATCGAGGATTTTTTGCATATATATGCAA
>JAISOR010000183.1 GCA_031275535.1 Treponema sp.
CCCGCTAAGGGATACCTCGATGGTGTAGGTTCCCGGCGCCACGTCCGTAATGGTATACGCGCCGGTATCGTCCGCGCTTGCCGCGGTTCCCACGGGTCCCTGGTCATTCCTAAGCTGGACCTGCGCCCCTTCCGGGCTGCCGCCTTCCCCGCTGTCGCTGACGCTGACGGTCCCGCTCACGGTGTAGGTCGCGGGGTCAACTACGGCTTTGGTCAGGGTAATGTTTTGGCCGGTAAGATTGGCGTTGGATACCGTGACGCTGCTAAGCGTGTTGGGATTATACCCGTCAAGGGTCACCTCGATGGTGTAGGTCCCCGGCGCCACCCCCGTAATGGCGTACGCGCCGCCGGCGCCCGCGCTTGCCGCGCTTCCCACGGCGTTCCCGCCTTGCCGGAGCTGGACACTCGCCCCGGACGGGCTGCCGCCCTCCCCGCTGTCGCTGACGCCGATGGTCCCGCTCACGGTATACGTGCCGGGAAGAACCTCGGTTTTCGTCAGGGTCAGGTCTCTGCCGGTAACATTTTCATCGGATACCACAAACGCGGCAATCGTGCCGGTGTCATACCCGGCAAGGGACACCTCGATGGTGTAGGTCCCCGGCGCCACCCCCGTAATGGTGTACGCGCCGGTATCGTCCGCGCTTGCGGTCTTCCCCGCTAGGGCTTCTCCGTCCTGCCTAAGCTGGACCTTCGCCCCGGACGGAGTTACCCCCCCCCCCCCCCCCTGCGTCACTGACGCTGACGGTACCGCTCACGGTGTAGGTATTGGAGAAGACCTCGGTTTTGGTCAGCGTAAGGTCCTGGCCGGGAAGGTTGGTGTTGGATACCGCGACGTTCTCCAGCTTATTGGTATTATACCCGGCAAGGGACACCTCGATGGTGTAGGTCCCCGGCTCCACGCCCGTAATGGCGTACGCGCCGCCGGCGTCCGCGCTTGCCGCGGTTCCCAGAACGTTCTCTCCCTGCCTCAGCTGGATACTCGCCCCTTCCGGGCTGCCGCCCTCCCCGCTGTCGCTGACACTGATGGTCCCGCTCACCATATAGGAAGGCGCCTCCGACAAGGGTGAAGAACAGGCGGTAAGCGCCAAAACCAGGATGATTCCCGGTAAAACATATACGTTCGATTTCATAAGTACCTCTTTTTGTTTATTCAGTCTAATATAGTTAGTTTAAGGAAACATAGTTAGTATAAAACAACAATTTTGATACTGTCAACTACGAACATGGAAATACCGGTAATTATTCCTTCTTCATTCGTATCTATAGGCCAAGTTTCGTTCTAAAGCTCCTCCCTGAGGGAGAGTATATCGTAGGGATCATCCCCCAGGCGGCGGTGCTGGACGGCCTCCAGGATATGAACCGTCCTGATGGAATCCTGGCCCTCCAGATCCGCAATGGTTCGTCCTACCCGGAGGATGCCGTGGAAGGCCCTGCCGGAAAGACCCAGTTTTTCCACCGTTTCCTTAAGGGCCTTTTCTGCCCCGGGGCTCAGGGGACAGGACCGCTCTATCAGGCCCGGGGACATGCGGGCGTTGCGGCGGATTCCCGTACCTTTAAACCGGTCCCGCTGTATTTTCACCGCTTCAAGGACCCGCCGGGCAATTTGCCCGCTGGGTTCTTCCCCGCCCGGGCCCAGGTCCATCTCCGGTGAACCCAGGGCTACCCGGAGCTCTATCCGGTCCAGCAGGGCGCCGCCGAACTTTCGCCAATACCGGTGAATTTCTTCGGGGCTGCAGAAACAGTTCCGGGCGGACGCGGTCCCCAGCCTGCCGCAGGGACAGGGATTAGCGGCCATAAGCAGTTGAAAATCCGCCGGCAGCCGGATCGGCCCTTCTGCCCGGCTGATGGTTATTACCCGGTCTTCCAGGGGTTCCCTGAGGGATTGGAGTACATTGGACCGGAATTCCGGCCCCTCATCCAGAAAAAGCACCCCAAAGTGGGCCAGGCTTATTTCTCCGGGCCGCAGGGCCTTCCCGCCCCCCAGAATACCCTCCGCACTGGCCGAATGATGGGGGGAGCGGAAGGGGGGATGGGTGATAAGACAGCATCCGTCAGAACCTTCGGCCGCGAGCTGCCCCGCCAGGCTGTGGAGCCGGGTTACTTCCACGGCTTCTTCCGGGCTAAGGGGCGCCATGATCGAGGGCACCCGCCGGGCAAGCATGGTTTTACCAGCCCCCGGCGGACCAAAGACCAGCAGGTTATGCCCCCCGGCGGCGGCGATTTCCAGGGCCCTCTTATAGCGGCCCTGGCCCCGCACCTCGGCAAAATCCCCCGTATGGGAGGAACCCCGCGGGGCAGGGCTTCCGGCGGGGAACCGGGAATAGTCCGCCGCGGGGAAGGACCCGGTTTCCGCCCGGACGCTGAGGGCGTGGACCGCCTCGGTCAGGGTAGACACCGCGGCAAAGCGGCCGGAAGCCAGGATAGCCGCCTCCGGGGCATTCTCCAGGGGTACAACAAAATCCCGGATCCCCGCCCGGAGGCCCGCGGCGGTGGCGGCCAGGACGCCCCGGACGGGCCGCAGCCTGCCGGAAAGCTCCAGTTCCCCCAGGACCATCAGATTATCCTGGGGGGGAACGAGCCCCGCGGCGGCCATCACCGACAGGGCTATGGACAGATCCAGGGATGCCCCGTCCTTCCGGACCCCCGCGGGGGCCAGGTTAATCAGAATCCGGTCCCGGGGAAAGGGGTACCCGGAATTGCGAAAACTTGCCTGTACCCGTTCCCGGGCCTCCCGCACGGCTCCTTCGGCAAGGCCGGTAATGTCTATCCCCGGTATACCCCGCCGGAGATCCGTCTCGACTCGGATAATAATTCCATCCGATCCATAGGGCGCATAGGCCATAATATCCATCATATTGCCGCCTCAAAATATATATGGGTACGAATTTGAAAAATGCTTTAATTGGCAGACGTTTTTTTCAAAAAAAACGGTTCATTTCTAAAATAAAATTGTAGAACTTAAAAAAAATTACAATATCTATCAGAGCCTTGAAATAACTATTAAATTGTCGGGTTATTTTAAACGAAGGAGAAGTTTATTATGAAATTAAAAATACGATTATGCTTGATCGTTACCAGCATCATGATTGTTTGCATGACGGTAGTTTCCCTTATTATCCTGCGGCGCGTTACAAAGACGGAAGTCGAGGCGGCGATAACTAATACTGAAAGTCTTACTGAAAAATACGCCGAAGAAATCAGACGGCATCTTGAAGGACACATGGATACCGCCAGGGTTTTGTCCCAGATGATGAGCGCCTATGACACAACGGAGCCAAATATGCGGCGGCTTTTGTTTAATAGGAACCTGAACAATCTTATTGACTCGAATCCGCTCTATACGGATGTTTTTGCCGTCTGGAAACCCAATGCCCTGGATGGGTTGGATGAGCAGTATGCCAACACCAAGGGGACGGACCATACCGGTCAATTTATTCCCTGGTATACCCGGACCTCCGCGGGGTTTGAACTGCGGGCCTATCCCTATTATGAGGACCTATTGGCCAATGAAAAGGGACGGGAAACTTTCTCCAATCCGGTTTCAAAAATTGTCATGGGCGAGGAATTATTACTCGTTACCATTACTGTTCCTATTTTTTCAGATGACGGGGAGATATTGGGGACCACGGGAATTACCGTTGATCTTTCCCCCCTGCAGGGCATCGTCGAAAAAATCAAACCCTATGATACCGGCGTGGCCGGGGTCTTCTCTAATAATGGCGTCGTGGTAAGTCATTTTGATCTTTCGAGGAAGGGCAAAAACATGCGGGAGACCGATCAGGCTTTTCTGGAGGATAAGCTGCCCATGGTGGCCGCGGCTATAGAGCATGGAGAAGAGCTAACCTTTAGAACCTATTCCTACAGCCTGAAATCGGAGGTATATGCTATCTATCGTCCCATCCAAATTGGCGGAACTACCACCCCCTGGTCCATCATGGTAGCGATTCCCCTGAAGGAAGTCATGGCCCCCGTATATGCCCTTATCTGGTTTACCGCAATTATCGTCTTATCCGCCATTGCTATAATTGCTCTTGTCTTTGTCTATGTGGTTCACAGGATCACGAAACCTATCGTCCGAATGTCCCTGATGCTTAAAGATATTTCCGAAGGCGAGGGGGATCTTACCAGGCAGATCACGGTCAATTCCAAGGATGAAATAGGAGACATGGCCCACTTCTTCAATCTTACCCTGGAAAAAATCAAACAAATGGTGATCAAGGTTAAGCAGAAAACCGGCACCCTGATGAATGTGGGAAATGAACTCTCCACAAACATGACGGAAACCACCAGCTCGGTGAATCAGATTACATCCAACATTCAGAACATCAAAGGCCAGATTATCAGCCAGTCCGCCAGTATCAACGAGACCAGTTCAACCCTGGAACAGATTATCCATAATATTAACCTGCTCAATGAGATTATCGAGACCCAGGCCGCCAGCGTAACCGAGTCTTCTTCGGCGGTTGAGGAAATGCTGGCCAATATCAATTCGGTTACCCAGACCCTGACTGCTAATACCAATAATATCAAGAATCTGACCCGGGCATCGGAAACAGGCAAGCAGAGTCTTAACGAGGTAGTCTCGGACATTCAGGCGATTGCCAGGGAATCCGAGGGACTAACGGAGATTAACGCGGTCATAGAGGATATTGCCGCCCAGACCAATCTTCTTTCGGTGAACGCCGCTATTGAAGCGGCCCATGCGGGGGAAGCGGGAAAGGGCTTTGCCGTAGTGGCCGACGAAATTCGGGAATTGGCCGAATCTTCCGGCCGCCAGTCCAAGATCATATCGGCGGTACTGCAAAAGATAAAGGATTCCATAGATAAGATCACCAAGTCCACCGATGGGATGCTGAATCACTTTGAGAACATTAGTTCCGGGGTACAGATTGTATCTGAACAGGACGAAAACATCCTTAACGCCATGAAGGAACAGGGCGCCGGCAGCCAGCAGATCCTGGCGGCCATAGCCCAGCTCAACGAGGTCACCCAGAAGGTAAGAAATGGTTCCCTGGAGATGATGCAGGGAAGCAAGGAAATAATACAGACAACCGCAACCATTGGCAGCGCGGCCCAGGAGCTTTCTGATGATATAAGCGAGATGGCCACCGGGGCGGATCAGATCCACCTTACGGTGAACCGGGTACAAACAATCAGCGAGGAAAACAAGGAGAGCATTGATACCCTGGTGCAGGAGGTATCTCTTTTCAAGGTTGAATGAGGGATTTGGGAGGGGAACTAAGGTTGCCGTCAATATGAGCCCGCCCCCCCGAATGGGCCATATTGATTAATATATATGGGTGTTTTTTTAAAACTACCCGAGTTTTAAGAAACGCCCAAACAGTATTTAAAAAAGTTATTTAAAAAAGTTGCTTGAGCCGTCTTCAAATCCCCCCGGATTTCGAAGGCGGCTCATCTTTTATCCCCCCGGCCATGCCGGACGCCACTTTACCGAAAAATCTATCCGGGGTAGTATCAAAATATGGAACGCCGCTTGTCCGATTTTTTCACCCCCGATGTCGCCCAAAGAGCGGGATGTGTCAAAAAGAACCCTGGTTTTTTTACGGATCCCCTGATTACGGGGCTTGAGTATGATTCCCGGAAGATCAAGCCGGGGGACCTTTACTTTGCCCTGCCGGGGCTTCATGTGGACGGACACGATTACGTCAGCGACGCTATCGGGCGGGGAGCGGCGGCGATAGTTCATCAAAATGCGATCCCTTCCTGCCGGGAGGGGATCGTATATATCCGGGTCAAAAATTCCCGGTTTGCCATGTCCCCCATTTCCGCCGCGTTTTATGATTTTCCCTCCCGGCGGCTGGCCCTTATCGGGGTAACCGGAACCGAGGGAAAAAGTACCACCGTATATCTTATTTATCAAATCCTGCGGCTGATGGGGAAGAAAGCGGGGTTCATCTCCACCGTACAGTACAGTGACGGGGAGATCGAAGTGTGGAACCCCGAGCATCAGACCACGCCGGAGGCCCCGGCCATCCATAAACTGCTGGCGGATATGCGGGACCGGGGAACGGAATTTGCGGTAATTGAATCCAGTTCCCATGGCTTGTCGTCCAAGACCAACCGTCTGGGGGATGCGGCCTTTGACGTGGTAGTAATGACCAACGTGACCCACGAGCATCTGGAATTTCACGGGACCTGGGAACAATACCGGAATGATAAGGCCAATCTGTTCCGGGCCCTGGACAAATTCGATCATGCCAAGCCGATCCGGCAGCCGGAGGGCCCCCCTCCTGCGGAGTCCGGCGAAACCGCCGCTGATGTGTCCACCGGACTGGCCGGGGAAGCCGGAGAGGTCCTTCCCTCCTTTGGGGTGGCCAATGCGGATGATCCCAGCGCCGCCTATTTTTCCGCGGCCACCAAACGGAAGACCTATACCTACAGCACCCGGGGCGCCGAGGCGGACCTTTCCCTGCGGCTTATAGAAAGCGGGAGCCGGGGAAACTGGTACGAGGTCCTTATCCGCGAAACCGGCGAAACCACGGATATCCGGGACCGGCTTCCGGGGGCCTTTAACGCGGGGAATGTCCTGGCGGCCCTGCTTGTCGTATCGGGGCTGCTTTCCATCCCCGTAAAGGATCTGTGCCCCCTGGTACCCCTTCTCAAGCCCGTCCGGGGCCGGATGACGGTGATCCAAATGGGCCAGCCCTTTGAGGTTCTGGTGGATTACGCCCATACCCCTTCTTCTTTCGAAGCCATCTTCCCCCCCCTTAGGGAACGGCTGGATAAAACCGGGGGCCGGATATTAAGCCTCTTTGGTTCCGCCGGGGAGCGGGACACCCAAAAGCGGCCCGAACAGGGCCGCATCGCATCCCAATGGTCGGATATGCTCTTCCTTACCGACGAGGACCCCCGGGGGGAGGAACCCCTGGCTATCCTGGAAGAGATCGCCGCCGGCTGCCCGGAACGGAACCGGGGGAAGGACCTTTTCCTTATCCCCAGCCGTCCCAAGGCCATTAGAAAGGCCTTCTCCCTGGCCCGTCCGGGCGATCTGGTCCTGCTTCTGGGAAAGGGCCACGAAAACTCGATTATCTACGCGAAAAAAACCTGCGCCTACGACGAGATTGGGGAGGCCGAAAAGGCCCTGACGGAGATGGGCTGGGGGCAGCCGGTTTAGGCCCAGGCTCCTAGAACTGGGTCTTTCTCCGTTCCGCAAAGCCGGTGATATTATGAAATTCCAGCTCCGACCCGTCGTCGAGGATAACTTTTCCGGAAAAAAAGCCGCATACCTGACGGCGCTTAAAGGAATGTAACAGGACGCCGTGCCGTTCAACCCGTTCCTGATGGGGCAAAAAGGACATCTCCAGGCGTTTGTCGTTGCTGGTAAACCGCCAGGGTTCCAGCCAGTTCGAGGGGGATATATGAAAAGTGACCTGATCCAATTTATGCAGCTTCCCCTCCAGGAAGAAGGCGTTCTCCGTGCCCAGGCTGGAATCGTCGGAACCGTATCCTACGCTAAAGCCAACCTGCCTGCCATCACTTAATCCGCAGGCCGCGGCCCAATAGCGGATATCCGAGTGGGGCCGGACGCCCCTGTTCCAGTCAAAGATCCCCCAGGCGTTATCCTTGGTAAACACCAGTTCGGAACTGCTAAACTGCATGACCCCTTCGGCTATGTACCAGGGGGAACGCCGGGAATACCAAAAGGCGTTCTTTTCCCGCCGCCAGGGCAAATGGGTAACAATGGATTCCGCCCCCGGGGGAGGAGTCAAGACCACGACCCCCCGCAGGCTCCGGTGGTGGCCGAATTTGGGGATGTCCACCTTTATAATCCGGACCCCCTTGTCCATGGCGGCAAAATCAATCATCGATTTATTCCGCTCCAGCCGGACAGAGCCGGTTTCGCTGCCTTGGGGAAGCTCAAAAACACCCATAGAAAAGGGAACCGTAAAAATTTGGGTGGTCCTCTTTTTGTCCTTTAAAGACACCACGGATATACCGATGTACCCTAAAAAGCCGCCGTCCCGGACCTCAAATATCAGCAAATGGGTGGGAGAAAAAATGATGTACCGATCCGATTCGGAAACGCGCCGGTAGGGCGGATGGATTGCGGAATGATCATAGCCAAATACCGGCGACCGGGCCCAGCCGAAATTACCGGGCCGGCCGGACTCATCCAGGATGGGGACGGGGGCTTTTATTTCAGTCTGTGCCATAAGGGTCCTTCCAAAGATACCGGTTATGGAGCGCTGAGTTGAGGACATACCATACTTGGACGGGACTTTTTCTCATAACCATACTATACTATGAAGTCCCCCATGGGGCAATGGCGGGCGGGGAGGAATTGTTTTGTGAATTATGCGGGATGCAAGGTGCTGATTATGGGCCTGGGGCTCCATGGGGGAGGGCTGGAATCCGCCCGGTACTTAGCCCGCCGCGGGGCGGATCTAACGGTTACGGATCTGCGGGATGAATCGGTCCTGGCCCCTTCCCTGGAAAAGCTGCGGGGCCTTCCCATCCGGTATGTCCTGGGGCGCCATAATATAGAAGATTTTGAAAAAGCCGATATGGTGATAAAAAATCCCGGAGTGCCGCCGGACTCTCCCTTTCTCCGGGCGGCCCGGCGGGTCGAAACGGATATATCCCTCTTCCTGGCCGGTTCCCCCGCCCGGCTTACGGCGGTTACGGGTTCCAAGGGCAAATCCAGCGCCGCTTCGGCTATCCACCGGACGCTGGACCTGGGGCGCAGGCGGGGGCTCCTTCCCGGCCGGGCCTTTCTGGGGGGGAATATCACCCTATCGCCCCTGGCATTTCCGGACGACCTTGGCCCCGATGATGATGTGGTGCTGGAGCTTTCCAGCTGGCAGCTTGGGGATCTCCGGGGCCGTCTCAGGGACCCTGCCCCTGGGGGCGATAACGCCGGCCCGGACCGGAAGGACCCCAGGGGCGGGGCCGGTAATGCGGCCCCGGACTGCCGGCGGGGGGAGGCCCTCCTCAAACCGCGCTCGGCGGTACTAACCGCCATTATGCCGGACCATCTGGACCGGTACGGGACCATGGATGCCTATGTGGCGGATAAACGGGTTATCTACCAGGGGCAGGATCGCCGGGACGCCACCATAGCCGGGGCGGATTCCTGGGGACAGAGCTTCCTCCGGGAAACCGCGGGCCGTCCCCTGGTATATGCCGAAGAGCCCCTCCCCGGGGACCAGGCCGGGGGCTGGGTCCTTTCTCCCCAGGGACCGGGTATGGTCCGGCTTCCCTCGGGGGAAATTCTGGAGGCGGTCCCCGAAAAGGTTCTTGTTCCGGGGTATCATCAGAAAAAGAACCTCCTGGCCGCGGCCCTGTGCCTCCTGGATCTGGGACTGCCGCCGGACCTGGTGCGGGAAGGGCTGGGGTCCTTTCCCGGCATAGAACACCGGCTGGAATTTTTTCACGAAAGCCGGGGAATCCGCTTCTACAACGACACCGCCGCTACCATCCCCGAGGCCGCGGAGGCCGCGGTGGCGGCCTTTGACCCGCCGCCGGTACTGGTTGCCGGGGGAACCGACAAAAATCTGGACTTTAGCCCCCTGGTCCGGGCGGCGGGGCGGGCCAAGGCCCTGGTTCTCCTGGCCGGAACCGGCGGGGATACGCTCAAGGTGCTGCTGGAGCAGGCGGGGATCCCCTTTCGGGGTCCCTTTGATTCGGTGGATGCCGCGGTCCGTTCCGCGCTGGAAACGGCGGAACCGGGGGATGTGGTGGTCCTTTCCCCTGGCTGCGCCTCCTTCGGGATGTTTTTAAATGAATTTGACCGGGGCCGCCGGTGGAAAGAAGCGGTATGCCGCCTGGCCTAGCAGCCTGTTGCATTGGTAGGTTTTAGGGTAATCGCCTGATCGGCGATTTTTCGGGGTTTTATGCGCGAAGCGCAACAGGCTCCTAGGGGGGAAAGACCGTGGATATAGAATTATTATGGGAACGGGCCCGGATCATTCGGCAGGTCCGGGCCTTCTTTGACCGGCGGAACTATCTGGAGGTGGACACCCCCCTGCTGGCCCCGGACCTGATCCCCGAATCCTGCCTGGAGGTCTTTGAAACGGCCTATCTGGCCCCGCCGGGCAGCAGGGTCCGCAAGACCAAGCCCTATTGGCTCATCCCCTCCCCGGAGATTTGGATGAAGCGGCTCATCGCCCGCCACCGGACCAGTGTTTATCAGATCTGCAAGTGCTTTAGAAACGGGGAATCCACGGGCAGGCTCCATAGCCCGGAATTTACCATGCTGGAATACTATACCATGGATGCGGATTATGGGGATTCCCTGGCCCTTACCGAAGCGCTCTTTGAGGCGCTTACGGAGCATGGCTCCGGGGTACAGGTTCCGGCGGGGCTCCGTCCCCCCTTTCTGCGGATCACCCTGGAGGAGGCCTTTTGCCGCTGGGCGGGGTTCAGCCTGCGGGAGGCCGCCCGGCGGGGAACCCTGGAACACGAGGCCCGGAGGCTCGGCCTTGCCCCGCCGCCGGGGATGGATCAGGCGGCCCTGTATAACCTCATCTTTGTCCACGGGGTAGAACCGGCCCTGCCGAAAGACCGGGCGCTGGTTCTGATGGACTACCCCGCATTTGTCCCCTGCCTGGCGAAAAAACACCCCGGGGGAGATACCATGGAACGGTGGGAACTCTATATCCGGGGCGTAGAAATCGCCAACTGTTATTCGGAAGAAGGGGATAGTGAAGAGATTCGCCGGTATTTTGAATCCGAAGCGGCGATCAAAGAAAGGACCGCCCTGGTTCCCCATAAGATCGACCGGAACTATTGGCAGATCTTCCGTTCTCCGCCCTTTCCCCGCTGTTCCGGGGTTGCCCTGGGCCTGGACCGGCTCATCATGGTCCTAACCGGACGGTCAAGCATTGATTCGGCCCTTCCCTTTCCCATGGAAAGCTAAGGGCTATAGGGCCACCGTGCTGACGGCCCGTTCATCCATCCGCCGGAGCCGCCGGGAAAGATCCCTGGCAAGGTTCATGATCATCAGGGAAAAGGACTTGGCGTCGGTTTTGTATATTTCCCGCAGGGCCCGGTTAGAGATGGACATTACCCGGGTTGCGCTTAGGGCCCTGATGGTCGCCACCGAGGGCATCACATCCAGGACTTCCATTTCACCAAAGGCGTCCCCCTCCCCAAATTCGGAAAGGATAATATCTCCCTTCAACACCGCCACCCGGCCTTCCAGGATAAACCGGATCTTATCGTTTGGCGTCCCTTCGACTATAATGTCGGCCCCGGATTCATAGGACTCCTGTTCCATCAGGGGACGGATCTGGTCGATCTGATCCGTCAGAAGGCCGCCAAACAAAGAATACTTTTGTAAAGATGAAGATTCTACCATTATTGTCCCCCTTTTTACATTGTCTACTTATTATTAGCGGTTATTGGCAACCGGTCAAGCGGGCGGGAAAACCAGGCCTAAGTCCGCTATCCGGTATGGTTTTTTTCCGGATCTCTTGTATGAGCCTCCCCGGAGCAGAGCTCCGGGGTATCCCTAAGCGTTGCCATATTTGCGGGGAGGCTCGTTCGATAGGAAGTTTATAGTACCGTCTGGTTTAATACAAAATTTTTGTAAGCGTTGCGTTGTTT
>JAISOR010000026.1 GCA_031275535.1 Treponema sp.
GGGGAGGCCCGGTCCAGAACTTGGGCGACCCGGCGGTGTTCCGGTTCGAGCAGGCCGGGGTCCTGCTCCAGCATGGCAAAGGCGTCTACCCGGGCCCGGGCAAGCTCCCCGGCATCCCGGACGGGGTCCGCTATGCCCAGGGACAGGTAGCCCGATTGTTCCGTTCCCGCGATCTGGCCGGGCCCCCGGAGCTTCAGGTCCTCTTCGGCGATGACAAAGCCGTCGTTGTTTTCCAGCATCACCTTAAGCCGGGTCTTGCCCTCGTCGGTGAGTCCCCCTCCCCGGTCCGCCGGGTCCGGGGAGTCCGGCGCATCGGAGTAGACCAGAAAACAGTAGGATTGGCTGGTCCCCCGGCCGACCCTGCCCCGGAGCTGGTGCAGGGCGGAAAGGCCGAACCGTTCCGCATGTTCTATGACCATGCAGCTTGCATTGGGTACGTCTACCCCCACCTCGACCACGCTGGTGGCCACCAGAATTTTGATGTCCCCCCGGCGGAAGGCCTCCATGGTTTCCCGTTTTTCCTCTTCATCCAGCTTTGAATGAACCAGGGCCGCGGGGTATGGGGGAAACACCTTGGACAGGCGTTCCGCCATAGACTCCGCATCCTTGAGCCCCTTGGAGGGGTTGGCCTCGATAAGGGGATACACAAAATAGGCCTGCCTGCCGGCGGCTAGTTCCTGCCGCACAAAATCATAGACCTTGCCCTCATTGGACTCCCGGGCCAGGTGGGTCTTTACCGGTTTCCGTCCGGGGGGCAGGTCCCGGATAATTGACACATCCAGATCCCCAAAGACCGTTAAGGCCAAAGTCCGGGGTATGGGGGTGGCGCTCATCATCAAAAGGTCCGGGTGATCCCCCTTGGCCATGATGGCGGAACGCTGGACCACGCCGAAACGGTGCTGTTCGTCCACCACCACCAGGCGCAGGTTTTTATAGATCACGTCCCGGGAGAAAAGGGCATGGGTTCCCACGACTATGTCTATGTCCCCCGCAGCCAGGGCCTTGAGCAGTTGGGAACGGCCTGAGGCCTTGATGTTCCCCGTAAGGAAGGCGGGACGGATCCCCAGCGGTTCCAGGAGGCGGCCGGCGTTTTCCGCATGTTGCCGGGCAAGCAGTTCCGTGGGAGCCATGATGGCCGTCTGCCCCCCGTATTCCACCGCCCGGAGGGCCGCCAGAAAGGACACCAGGGTCTTGCCGGAGCCTACGTCGCCCTGGAGTAATCGCGCCATAGGCGCGTGTGCCATAGGCGCGTGTGCCATAGGCACGTGCGCCATGGGCGATGCCATGGAACCGTGGGCCGTATGCGCCGTGGGAAGAAGGCCGTCCATATCCCGGTTGATCTCGTCGATGGCCTCCTTCTGGCCGGGGGTCAGGGTAAAGGGCAGCCGCTCCAGGAGCCGGTTCTGCAGGGGAGAAAGGACCCCCGGGCGCGGTCCCCCGGCATCCCGGTCCCCGGCATTCCCCGGTTCACCGGTTTCTTGCGGGGCTCTGGCCCCTGTTGTGTCCCCTCCCCTCACCATATACCGCCGTTCCAGGGCCCGCTTGCCCACCAGCACCTCCAGGTAGAAGAGTTCCTCGTAAATAAGGGTCCGCCGGGCCTGGTCCAGTTCTTCCATAGACAGGGGAAAATGAATGGCCCTGATGGCCTGGGCCTTGGGGAGGAGGGCGTCCCTCAGGATAATGGACTGGGGCAGTTCGTCCTCCAGGGGTTTGGCGTATTGCTCCAGGGCCCGCTGGATTAGACGCCGGAGCAGCCCCTGGTTAAGGGCGGCGCTTAGGGGATAGATGGGAAGGATCCGGCCAAAACTGCGGCTTTGGCCCCCGGAGAGGGGTTCTATCTCAAAGGCCGAGGATTGGATTTCGCCGTATTTGTAGAAGAAACGGCCCCAAAGCCGGTACCGGCCGCCGATATGGATCTGTTTTTCCAGGAAGGGACGGTTAAAACAGACCAGCACCGCCCGGGCGCTCTCATCCTCCACATGGATCTTGAGGGTTTTCATGGGGCCAAAACCAAACCAGTCATGGGCCAGGATCTCCACCTCGGTACATACCGAGGGGAAACGATCAAAATCCCGCAGGGGCACCTTGCGGCTCCGGTCCTCCCAATCCCGGGGATACCGGCAAAGGAGGGCCGCCACATTGTGTACCCCCGCCTGGGCAAGGGCCCGGATCGAGGCGGGCCCGGCGCCCTTGATATGGTCCACCGAAAGGTTCAATTCCCTTAGATACATGGCATTCCGGATCGCTTATCCCGCCGGTTAGACAGGCAGCCGGATTAGCAGATCCATCACCATCCGCATAAGGATTCCAAGGCCTATGCGGAGGATCAGTAAGACGGCGATGGCCGTGATGATCCTGGTAAGGTAATTCACCAGCCGGGCCTGAAAGATAATCCGGCTAATGCGGTACAGAACCGGCTGGGATAGGATGTCGATGATCCGCCAGATGGTGCTGTAGGTATTCCGGTTGCTTAGATACGCGATGAGGCGCAGGACTACAACAGCGAGGAAGAATACCAGCATAAAAGAAACCGCCGACCATAGGGCGGAAAGGCACAGGGCCAGGATGATCCCCAGGCTTATCCGGCCATAGCGGGCCAGGGTGGTAAAGATATTATTTACCACCGATAAAACCGCCAGGGCCGCGATGGGAGAGAGGTCCAGGGAGGCCGCCTGCAGGATGGGAAAACGGCGGAACCAGTTAAGATAGGGATCGGTGACGCCGGATAAAAGCTCGTAGGCCCTGCCGTAATTTACCCCGCTGAACCAGGTAAGCAGGATCCTGATAAAAATAAGGAACATATAGAGGCTGGTTATACCGCTCAGGATATTCATCAATAGACTCATGGTATCCCCCTTGTGTAATATCCGCGGGTTTCCGGCCCGCCGCCTATGGAGGGGAGGCTCATTCCCGCCATGCTTCGGCAACCCCCTCGCAGTGCGCCAGGGCCCCCATGTATTTTTCGTCCCCGGCGGCGCCTATTTGGGTGGTGGTACGGATTACCGTCTCCCCCCCGGAACCGGGAACATGGATAAAAACCGAACAGGGGCCGGAATTCTCGAAAAGATAATCCCTCAGGGGATAGAGGGCCTCTTCCCTGTGGGCGGCGTTCTGATTAAGCCGGATATGTACTTCCCGGTAGGGGGGGGGGCTGTTTCCCGTCTGCGGAGGCCCCTCCGGCGCCGTTTTTTCGGGTTCCCCGTTCTTAACCGCCTTTCGTTTCGCCGTTTTTAACATTTTTTCCAAGTCCAGGACCTCGTTGACCAGAAAACAGGGCCGCTCCCGTTGTTCCGGGGCGTCTATTTTTCCCCTTACGGCGATAACCTGATCCATGGCTATCTCATCGCCGTACTTTTCCCAGGTCCTGGGGAAAAAGGTCAGGTCTATATCACCATTATAATCCCCCAGGGAGGCGTAACACATTTCCTTTCCCGTCTTTGTTTTATAGGGCCGGAGGGATTTGACAATCCCCACCAGGACGCAGCGCGGCTCACCCCGGGGATTAAAATCCCCCGCGGAATCCGGCCGGGTCCAGCTTTCGGGGTCCCCTAAATTCAGGGTCACCATCTGCGTCCAGACCTCTTTATAATCATCCATGGGATGGCCGGAAAAATAAAAGCCCAGCAGGTCTTTTTCAATATTAAGCCTGGTCATCCGGTCCCATTCGGGGATCTCCTGGAATTCAAAATCGGGATATTCCTTTTCCCCCGTATCCTCGAAGAGGCTGACCTGGCCGTATTTTTTATCCGCCTTTTTGCTCTGCGCGTAATCCACCGCCCGTTCAAGGTTTTCCCCCAGGACCGCCCGGGAAAGGCCGAAGCCGTCAAAGGCGCCGGCCTTGATGAGGAGTTCTACCACCTTTTTCCCCACGGTTTTAATATCCACCCGGTCCAGGAAGTCCATAAAACTCCCGTAGGGTCCCTCCTTCCGGCAGGCCCGGACCTCTTCCGCGGAGGCATCCCCCAGGCCCTTGATCCCCAAGAGCCCGTAGACGATACGGCCGTCCACCACGGAGAAATAGGGGTCCGACCGGTTAATATCGGGAGGATCGATGGGGATTCCCATTTTCCGGGCCTCCTCTATGTATACCGGCAGCTTATCGGTGCTGGTTATTTCGTTGGTCAGGTTGGCGGCCATGAATTCCGCGGGAAAATTAGCCTTAAGGTACGCGGTTTGATAGGCCAGGAGGGAATAGGCCGCGGCGTGGCTCTTGTTAAACCCATAGCCCGCAAAGGGAACCAGAATTTCGAAGATCCTATCCGCGTCCTGCCTTGAAAAACCCCGTTCTACGGCGCCGGCGATGAATTTTTCCTTCTCCTTTACCATAACCTCGATTTTTTTCTTACCCATGGCCCGGCGCAGATTATCCGCCTGGCCGAGGCTAAAACCGGCGATGGTCTGGGCCACCTGCATGACCTGTTCCTGGTACACGATGACCCCGTAGGTCTCTTTAAGGATGGTTTCAAGGCAGGGGTCGGGATACTCAATAGGTTGGCGGCCCCATTTGGAATCGATGAACTGGGGAATATTATCCATGGGACCCGGCCGGTACAGGGCGTTTAAGGCGATAAGGTCCTCGAGCTTGTTGGGTTTGGCCTGTTTTAAAATATTCTGCATCCCCTCGGATTCAAACTGGAATACGCAGGTGCTTTTTCCCTCTCCCAGCATTTTGTAGGTCGCCTCATCCGCTTCGGAGATGGTATTGATGTTGAATGCGGTGTATTCCCCGCCCCGGCGGCGGATAAGGTTTTCGGTGTTCTTGATGAGGGTAAGGGTCTTAAGGCCCAGAAAGTCCATCTTGACCAGGCCGCAGTCCTCAAGCACATCCATGGTAAACTGGCTCGCAATGGCCCCGGTCTTGGAATCCCGGTAGAGGGGTACATAGTCGGTCAGATCGGTCTTCCCTATAACGATCCCCGCGGCATGGAAACTATTATGGCGGTTTTTTCCCTCCAGCCGCCGGGCTATGGCAAAAAGTTCCTGGTATTTGGGCGTCTTCTCCAGTTCCCGGAGTTTCGGTTCCTGTTCAAAGGCCTTTTTCAGGGTCATCTTGGGATCCTCGGGAATAAGTTTGGCGATCATGTTGGATTCTTCCAGGGGAATATCCAGGGCCCTGGCCACGTCCTTAATCACCGCCTTGGCTTTAAGGGTCCCAAAGGTGATAATCTGCCCCACCCGGTTTTTGCCGTATTTTTCGGTTACATATTCAATAACATCTCCCCGGCGTTCGAAGCAGAAGTCCACGTCAAAGTCGGGCATGGAAACACGGTTAGGGTTAAGGAACCGTTCAAAGAGAAGGTTGTATTTTAGGGGTTCAATATCGGTAATTTGGAGGGCATAGGCCACGATGGACCCTGCGCCGGAACCCCGGCCGGGGCCTACGGGGATATTATGGGCCTTGGCCCAGTTGATAAAATCCGCCACGATCAGAAAATACCCCGTAAAACCCATGCTGGTAATTACCCCCAGCTCGTATTCCGCCCGGTCCCGGACCGTTTCGACCTTACCGGGATAGCGCTTTTCCAGGCCCTCCATGGTAAGGGCCTTGAGGTATTGGTCGGCGTCCGAAAAGCCCGGGGGGATCTCAAAATCCGGCAGCAGGGGACCGGGGGTTGGGATTTCGGTCTTGCAGCGTTCCGCGATGCGCACTGTATTGCCTATTGCCTCAGGACAGTCGGGGAACAGGGCCGCCATTTCTTCGCCGGTTTTGAAATAGAACTCGTCGCTTCCGAAACGCAGGCGCCTTTCATCATTCCGCTTCTTATTGGTAGAAATACAGAGAAGTATATCCTGGGCCGCCGAATCATCCCGTTCAAGGTAGTGGATATCATTGGTGACTACCAGGGGAATGCCCGTCCGCCGGGACAGCTCAATAATAAGGGGATTTACCCGTTTTTGCTCCTCCAGGCCGTGGTCCTGGAGTTCCAGGTAAAAATTGTCATCCCCCAGAAGCTCCCGGAACCAGCGGGCCCGTTTTTCCGCCCCCTCCGGATTCCCCTCCAGGATCAGGCTGGGGATTTCCCCCGCAATACAGGCCGAAAGCCCGATAAGGCCCTGGGAATACCGGGTCAGGAGTTCCTCGTCGATCCGGGGCTTGTAGTAGAAACCCTCGGTATAGGAATAGGAGGAGAGCTTCATTAAATTGCGGTACCCCTGTTCGTTGGCGGCCAGCAAAACCAGGTGGTAGTATTTATTCCCGTATTCAGACCCGGTCTTTTCAAACCGGGAGCCCTGGGCCATGTAGAATTCGCTTCCAATAATGGGATGGATTCCCTTTTTTTCACATTCCTGCCGGAATTTGATGGCCCCAAACATATTGCCGTGATCCGTAATAGCCAGATGCTTCATGCCCAGGGCTTGGGCTTTGGCGGCCAGGTTTTCCACCGAGGCGGCGCCGTCCAACAGGGAGTAGTCCGAATGGACGTGGAGATGAACAAAGTCTGTCATGGTCCTATCCTACCCGGAAATCCTGTTCCCCGCAAGATAAAATATGCCATTATCTTCCATTCCTACTGGTTAAGTTCATCTTTTTCTAGTATACTAGAATAATAATTATTTTAAGGAGGCTTGTATTTATGATGGGAAAATCCGGACGAAAATATCAATTTGTGTGGGAAGATACCGTTGGCGCCGACATGCAGGTGGCCCGCCCTGCCCTTGGTCCTTCAACAAGGGTTGAGGTATACCGTTTGTTTCAGTTTACCCTAAGGGACATCCTGGAGCAGCATTATGGGACGGAACAGGCGGATAACTTGTTCCGGGAAGCGGGTGTTTTAGCGGGGCATGCGTTTTTTGATCAATTCCTGAGCGATGCGAAGGATATATCCTCCCTGGCCAATAAGGTCCAGGAATCATTTAAAGCCCTGGGTATTGGGATCTTTAGGGTTGAAACCGCCGATACTGATGCATCCCATTTTATTTTTACCGTTGATGAGGATCTTGATTGTTCCGGTTTGCCCGATACGGCGGACGTGATTTGTGTGTATGATGAAGGGTTTATCCAGGGAGTCCTTGAATCCTTTAGCGGTAAGGGCTTTAATGTCCGGGAGATCGATTGCTGGTGTACCGGTTCCAGGACTTGCCGGTTTGAGGCTAAGGGGATAGCGTAAAAAATCCGGTAGGGAGAGGTTCTGATATAATGCAAGACCAGGAGATTCCAGCCTTAGAGCACATAAAGAAACTGCTAAAAGATAACGCTATTCCGGAATTGGAAGGCCCCTTGGCTGAAATTCCCCTGCTGCGGGAGCTCCATGAAG
>JAISOR010000089.1 GCA_031275535.1 Treponema sp.
AAAGATATTCTTTTTCATTTTGGGATAGTATAATAGTTGAAAGTGCATTATTTTCAGAATGTACTATGCTGATTAGTGAAGATCTGCAGAATGGATTAAATGTAGCAGAAAAATTGATAATAAAAAATATATTTCTGAAATGAACCGGACTTGTTTTGATGTATCCCGGCTTAAGGGCACGCCGCCTTTGCCCTGCCTTGCCGGGCCTATTGACAAAGGGGTATCCCTCCCATAGGCTTTAACCAGAACTTTCGTGTGGGGAATTTTAGAATGAAGGGCTTTATTATTATCCGTATCTTTGCGGTCCTTACCATTGTGGCCGCTCTTGGTATCGGCATAGCCCTGGGGCTGTCTCTGGCGGAGACCGTGAATATCAAAAATCAGGAAAATTTCCAGGAATTTGCCCCCGCCCTGCCCACCAAGATTTTGGACATCAACGGCACCCTGATAACCGAATTTTCCGCGGATGAAAAAAGAGAGCTGGTTTCTTTAAATGAGCTGCCCCGGCACCTGATCTATGCGGTTCTGGCCCGGGAAGATCCGGATTTTTACAACCATAAGGGATTCAGTATCCGGGGCATTGCCCGGGCGGCGCTGGGACAGCTTATAGGCAAAAACCTGGGCGGGGGGTCTACCATTACCCAGCAGGTGGCGGGGACCCTCTATACGGACCGGTCCGAATATACCCTTTCCCGGAAGATCCGGGAACTCTGGTGGGCCTTCCAGATAGAACGGCGGTATACAAAAAATGAAATTCTTGAGATTTACCTCAATTATATGTATATGGGTCCGGGGACCTACGGGGTGGAGGCGGCGAGCAAATACTTCTTTGGCCATAGCGCCCGGGAAATAAGCCTGGCGGAGGCGGCGATCCTGGTAATCCAGCTCTCCAGCCCCTCCCGGTACAACCCCCTGGATAACCCCAATGTCGCCAGGGATCGGCAGCGTTCGGTCCTGGAACGGATGATCGAATTCGGCTATGCCACCAGGGAAGAAGTGGAGGCTTCCTTTAACGAATACTGGGATAATTATGATTATACCCGGGTATCCACATCGGCATACTATAACCGGGAAGATGCGGCCCCCTGGTTCAGCGAATATGTCCGCCGGGAATTGGATGGCATGATGTACGGCACCATGGATTACTACCGGGACGGTTATACGGTCCTCACCACCCTGGACCTGAACCACCAGCAGGCGGCGGCCAAATATATGGAAGAGGGGCTTACCAGGGCCAACCGGGAATTTTCCAGGTCCCAGGGAACCCGGCTGGTACAGGCGGAACAGGTATATATACCGGTCATTGATATGCTCTCCCTCTTTTTCGATCTGAACGATATCCACGCGACCTCGGAGAGCCAAAACGAGCAGAAGGCCCTTTCCCGGTATACCAAGGTCGTCAATCCCGTGGTAGACATGGCCGCCCTGGTATTCGGCATCCCGGATCTAAAGGTGATGACCTCCCAGGCATTTGCGGACCTCAAGAGCGACACCGAAAAAAACGTGGTCGAAGGGGCCCTTGTAGCCATAGAGAACGAGACGGGATATATCACCGCCCTTATTGGGGGTTCTAAATATGATGAATCAAATCAGCTGATCCGGGCAACCCAGGGGAATATCCAGCCTGGGAGTTCCTTTAAGCCCCTGTACTATTCCGCGGCCATCGATTCCCGGCTCTTTACCGCGGGGTCCCTGATCTACGATCTGCCCATGGTATTCCATAACGAAGACGGGACCCCCTACATACCCCTGAATTTCCGGGGCGAATGGAGGGGCTCCCTCCTCCTCTACGATGCCCTGGCCAACTCCATGAATGTGGCGTCCCTTAAAGTGCTGGACGGTATCGGCTTCGATGCGGCCATAAACCGGGCCGCCGCGCTGCTGGGGATCACGGACAGCGAAGTTATCCGCCGGACCTTCCCCCGGGTATACCCCCTGGGGCTGGGTATTATTTCCGTTGCCCCCATTCAGATGGCCAGGGCTTTTGCGATCTTCGCAAACCAGGGCAGGGAGGTTAGCCCCATCGCCATCCGGGCGGTGGAAGACCGGAACGGCAGGGTTGTACTGGACACGGAACGGGAAGTGCGGCTGCGCCAACAGCGGATGGGCAGCGATATTCAGGTCATAAGCCCCCAAAACGCCTATATCATGACCAGTATGCTTAAAAAGACGGTGGAAATGGGAACCCTCTATGCCCCTTCCGAATGGGGGGCAAAGTTTACCTTCCGGGACGAAAGGGGAAACCGCTACCGTATACCCATGGCCGGGAAAACCGGAACGCCCCAGAACTGGTCCGATGCTTGGGCCGTGGGATACTCCCCCTATTATACCACCGCCATCTGGTTTGGTTTCGATAAGCCCGGTAATTCCCTGGGGGTAAACCTGACCGGGTCCACCCTGGCGGGTCCTGTTTGGGCGGATTTTATGCGGGAAATTCACCAGGGATTGCCCCAAAAGGATTTTGCCCGCCCCTCTACGGGTATTGTGGAAGTAACGGTTTGTTCGGAATCGGGGCTGCTGAAAACCCCCTCCTGCCCCGGAGAGGTTACCCTTCCCTTCCTGGAAGGGACCCAGCCAACCCGGTACTGCGATCTCCACGACGGCAGCGCCACCACTTCTTCTACCCTCGCCCTGGAGGGCATGCGCCTCGATTCCCTGTTTATACGGGACGACGCGCTGCTGGAGGAACTCAAAATGCCGGAGCTGCGGCTGGACCTACTGCCCGAGGCCCCCCCGGAAGACCGCAGGAACCGCCCCCAAAGCCAGCCGGCCCAAAGCAATGCCCGGGACAGCCAGAACTATGGGCTGGAACTTCCCCAGTACAACCCTTTACTGGATTAAGACACTAAAAATAATTTGAGGTGCGCTGTGCAAATTCCCATAGAGGATATTATTGTAAAAAAACGGGTCCGAAAGGATATGGGTGATATTGCCGCCTTAGCGGAAAGCATGAAACGCTTCGGCCAGATAAGCCCCATCGTATTAAACCATGCCAATGTACTTATCGCCGGGGGCAGACGGCTCGAAGCCGCCCGGTTTCTGGGCTGGCGGACTATCAACGCGGTCGTTATGGATATTACCGGGGATGTTTCAAAATTAGAGTATGAGATTGAAGAAAATCTACAGCGCCGGGATTTTACCCCCCAGGAGATGGCCGAAGCGACACGGGAGATCAACAAACTAAAAAACCCGGGATTTTTCCGTCGTATCCGGAATTGCCTAGTCCGTTTTTTCAAATGGCTCTTCAGGATTGAGGATTAAGAAAGTGTGAAGTGTGGAGAGTGAGTGACAAAGGGCAGGAGATTTGCGGGGGGCGACGGGGCAAGGAAATTCGCCGATTAGCAGCCGGATTCTGCGAGCCCCCCTCTTCCCTCGTGCAAGGGAAGGCCGGTAATTCCACGATTGGAGAAAGAGAGGACGGCCTGGGCGGACCCTGTTTCCTTTGCCTTAAGGGTTTCCCTTCTCCGAGACCCAAAGAACCCGCTTGCGCGGGGGAGGTGTTACCGGTAT
This sequence comes from Treponema sp., assembly GCA_031275535.1. The sequence continues at coordinate 3,511 of JAISOR010000089.1, forward strand.
TCTAATACACGCTCACCGGTTCGCGTGCTGTTTTTGGGCGGGTTATCAGAAAGCGGACACTTGACCGAAGCCCCGCAGGGGCAAGCGGGACCTATTACATTTTTCCTATACTCACACGGCGCAAATTTCGGCCTTGCCAGCCCTGCCGCCACCCTCAAAAAAGGGTTATTTTGCTATCCCATGTCCCC
>JAISOR010000092.1 GCA_031275535.1 Treponema sp.
AAAAATCTATTGACAATATAATGAAAATATAATTATATTATATGAGGCAGTTCCAAAATGTCAGATTTTGGAACTGCAACCTTGAAAAATGCGGTTTCGTAAGGCTTTAGCCTGAGAAACCGCAAGAGATGGTGACAAAATAACCGATTTTGGAACCAGCTCATATAACCAAAAATTCTAGAATAGAGGTATTGTGATGATTGTTATATGGAAGGGTTTGCTGTTTTTTGTGGTCCTGGGAGTATGCGCTCCGGCCCTTATGGCAGAGACCCTAAGGGGTATGAGCCTTAACGGGGCTACCGGGCTTTATACGGTTCCAAGCGGACGTACCGGCTGGGAGAAGACTTCGGACCTGGGCCTGGATTTCGGGTATCATACGATAATTGGTAAAAGGCGTTCCGCTTATTATGGGGATGACGGTTATGGGCTGAACCATATAATTAAGGTAAACGCCAGCCTTTTTAAATGGGTGGAGTTAACCGGTACCTTTGATATTCAGCCCAAGTATGCGGATCCCTTTCCTCAGAATAATGATATGTTGATTGGGTTTAAGGTACAGCTTCCCACCTCCGAGACCGCGGTCGCCATAGGGGGGAATTATCAGGCCCTTAATTTGGCGAATGATGCCTACGATTATTCCGCCTTCCAGCTTTATGTGGCCGTTACCTATGCCGGAACCTTCTTTAATATGCCCGCGGAAACTACCGTAGCGATAGGGAAAACCTTTGGCATAGGAAGCCGTTACGACCAGTATGTCAGCAATGACGCGACGGATCTCGATTTTGGCATGGGCTTTGATCTGATCCTCTTCCCCAAGGTGTTTAAGAATTTTGTGCACTGGATCGTCGATTATTCCAATTTTTCCTATTCCACCGATGCCTGGGGCTCCATAGCCTCCCACCGGGGTACCTTAAATACCGGCCTTCGTATCGATTTTGCCGCTATTCCCGCGTTGAGCAAGTACAAGTTTATAGTGGATGTCTTGTTGGCCGATGCCTTTGATGATGAGCGGGCCCTGGCCTTAGGGCTTGTGTTTGGGCTGCCCGTTCTGTAATCGCCCTAATTTAAAAGATCCTTCCCCCCAAAAGGCGGCGGATAATCTCCACCGCCATGCGGGCGGTTTGGTTGCGGACATCCAATACGGGGTTTACCTCCACGACCTCGGCGGAACCGAGGAGCTTTGAGCCCGCCAGTTCCTCCGCCAGGAGCAGGACCTCCCGGTAGGTAAAGCCCCCGGTAAGGGGTATCCCCACCCCGGGAGCTACCATGGGGTCCATGGCGTCCATGTCCACGCTTACATGCAGGCGTTCCACCCGGTCTTTAAAAAAGGCGAGGATCTGCCGGGCCGTCTCGGCTATTCCCAGGCGATCCACATCGGTCATGGTGAATACCCTGGGCCCCGCCTTCCGCATCAGCTCTTTTTCCAGCGGGTCCAGATCCCGGACCCCCACCAGGGCCACATTGGCGCTCTCCAGCTTGGTAAAATCCCCGTGGAGGGAGCAAAGCTCCCTGCTGCCGTAGCCGCAGGCCGCAGCCAGGGACATCCCGTGGATGTTCCCCGAGGGGGTGGTTTCGGGGGTGTTGAAGTCCCCATGGGCGTCTATCCAGAGGGTGCCCCAGCTCTGTCCCCGTTTTTTATAGGCCGCGCCCAGGCCGGAGAGGCTCCCAATGGCTATGGAATGATCCCCCCCCAGGATAAGGGGAAAGCAGCCGTCGTCTATGGCCCCCTCTACCCGTCTTGCCAATTCCCCGCAGGCTTCGGCAATGGGTTTGAGGAATTTCGCCCGGCTGTCCCCCTCTTCGGCAAATTCCTGAACCGGCGTGGGAATGCCCGGAAAGGATTCCTCACACTCATGGCCTATGTCCCCCAGGGCTTCCCGCAGGCCCGCGAGCCGTATGGCCGAGGGCCCCATATCGCTGCCCCGGCGGTTTGCCCCAAAATCCAGGGGCAGTTCTATGACCCGGACCTTCACCGCGGTTCCTTTGCCGGGGCTTCCCCCGCCGGGGCGCTTAAGGCTGCCAGCGCCCGGTCCACCCGGGCCAGGGAGCGCCCGGTTCCCAGGATGCGGATAGACCCAAAGAGGGGAGGGCTGACCCGTTCTCCGGTAATGGCCACCCGGAGGGGCATCATCAGGTCCCCCAGTTTGAGGCCCTCCTTTTCGGCCCAGGCTTTGACAAAGGCCTCCGCCTCCCCGTCATCCCGGCCGGCTATGGGGGCTATAAGTTCCCTGCCGCGGCGCAGCAGGCCGATGGTCCCGGGCAGGTCCCCCTTTTTGGGGATAAACTCCTCCGCCCCCGGGACCGCGGGTTCCGCAAAGAGATAGCCCAGCTTGGCCGGAATTTCCCGGAGGAAGGAAACCCGTTCCCTGATAAGGGGCATGGCCGCGGTAAAGGCCGCCTGCTCCGCTTCCCCCGGCCCGGCGCCGGGCTTCCCGAAGAGGCCCGCCTCCACCGCATAGGGCAGGGCCAGGGCCGCAAGGTCCCCATCACTTTTCATCCGTATATACTGGGCGTTGTACCATTCCAGTTTTTTATAATCAAAGATCGCCGGGGCCTTGTTGAGCTTCTCCAGGCTAAAGCGCCGGGCCAGTTCTTCCGGAGTGTAGAGGTCCTTCCCCTCTTCATAGGAGCAGCCCAGGAGGGCCACATAGTTGACCAGGGCCTCCGGCAGGTAACCCTGGCGGCGGAACTCGTCGATGCTGGTCGCCCCGTGGCGCTTGCTTAGTTTTTTTCCATCCCCCCCCATTACCATGGGAAGGTGGCAGAATTCCGGCGGTTCCCAGCCAAAGGCGCGGTACATGATTATATGCAGGGGGGTCGAGGGGATCCACTCCTGGGCCCGCAGCACATGGCTTATCCCCATAAGGTGATCGTCCACCACATTGGCCAGGTGGTAGGTGGGGAAGCCGTCGGATTTAAGCAGCACCGGGTCGGGGTTTATCTCGCCGTTTTTCCATTCAATGTCCCCCAAGAGCCGGTCCCTGAACCGGGTGCTGTCTTCCAGGGGGATCCTCAGGCGTATCACACAGGGCTCCCCCGCCGCCGCCCGGCGGGCCGCCTCCCCGGGGGGGATGTCCCGGCAGTGCCGGTCGTAGCCGGTTTCGCCGGAATGGGCCGCCTCCCGTTCCGCCCGGATCCGGTCCAGCCGTTCCGCGGAACAGAAACAGTAATAGGCCTTCCCCGTTTCCACCAGTTTAGCGGCGTATTCTTTATACAAGGCGAAGCGCTCAGACTGGATATAGGGCCCCGCGGGCCCCCCGATATCCGGCCCCTCGTCCCAATGGATCCCCAGCCAGGCAAAGGTATCGTAGAGATTTTGCACAAAGCCTTCTTCGGAACGGGTGCGGTCCGTATCTTCCAGGCGTAAGATGAATTTTCCCCCTTGGGATCGGGCAAAAAGATAGTTGAACAGGGCGGTCCTAAGCCCCCCCACATGCTGTAAACCCGTAGGGGAGGGGGCGTAACGGTCACGAATTTCCATAGTATACAGTCTACTATAAAGTGGGAAAGAGAAACAATGAGCTTCCTTAAAGGCCCGGGCAAAAGCCTTTACTCTTTATCCGGGATACTCTAAAGGAAAACACACCGGTACGGTGAGGAAATTCCTTGGGGTCCTGGCGGGAGGAAACACATCAAACCAGAGGTTTGCGGTTCCCCCGAAGGGACCCCCTCAGTGTTTCCTCCGGACCAAGGTCTGACAGACCTTGGTCTGATGCCACCCCACCAGGGTTTTTCTCCACCGTACCGGTGCCTTTCTCCGGAAGTATCCCGAATAGATGGCAAAGAATTGCCCGGCCTTTCCTTATATGTAGGGAAGAGGCAAATTCCGGAGTTTTGCGGATCCAAACACCCCACACCTCACTCAACTCCCCACCCTTCACACTTTCTTCACTTCACACTCTCTTCCCACTTCCCCC
>JAISOR010000105.1 GCA_031275535.1 Treponema sp.
TAAGTCTTAGCTTGTTTGGCGGGGCAATAGTATTTTAATGGGCCTCTCCCCCCAGTAATCCGTAGAGGCGGTCCAGATCGTCCATAGAGTAATACTCAATCCTGATATTGCCCTTGCTAAGGTCCCCCTGGATAGACACCTTGGTCCCCAGGGCGTCGATAAATTTCTGCTCCATGGCGGCAAGCTCCGGTTCCCGCTTTAGCCCCGGGGGCCCCTTGGCCGCCCGGTCCTGTCCGTCCCGGGGGGCCCTGTTCAGAACCGCGGCCCGTTTCTCCGCCTCCCGGACGGAAAGGCCCTTGGCAAGGATTTCCCGGAAGAGCCCTTCCTGGTCCTTCTTGTCCGCCACCGAAAGAAGGGCCCGCCCATGGCCGGGGGATAGTTCCTCCCGTTCAAGACTCTCCCGGACCGGAAGGGGCAGCTTGAGGAGCCGCAGGGCGTTGGCCACGGTGGACCGGTTCTTGCCGACCTTGGCCGCCGCTTCATCCTGGGAAAGGCCGGTTAATTCCATGAGCCGCTTATAGGCCGCCGCCTCTTCTATGGGGTTAAGGTCAGAGCGCTGCACATTTTCGATAAGGGCTACTTCCAGCCGTTTCTCGTCGGAATAGTTTCGGACGATAACGGGAACCTGGGTAAGCCCCGCCATATGGGCCGCCCGGCTCCGCCGTTCCCCGGCAACTATTATCCAGGTCCCGTCTCCGGCATCATCAACAATAATGGGTTGTATGATCCCGTGTTCCCGGATAGAATCCGCCAATTCCCCCAGGGCGGCCTCATCAAAGTATTTTCTGGGCTGGCCGGGATTGGTCTTTAGTTTTTCCAGGGGGATCATCATTTCCCCCGAAGGGGTCTTCCCCTCCAAAGGGGACCCGGATCGCCCCCCCCCTCCCTCCGGGGGAGACCGCCCCTCATGAGGCGCATCATCCATACTCGGAAGCAGGGCCTCCAGCCCCTTTCCCAGCCGCTGTTTAGGCGCCACGGGACAGGACCTCCTCAGCGAGACTCTTATAGGCCTTAGCGCCGGAACTCTCGGGATCGTACCGGGAAATAGGCAGCCCGTGGGAGGGCGCTTCGGCAACGCGGACATTCCGGGGAACGATGGTGGTAAAAACCTTGTTTTTAAAATAGGCGCTTACCTGTTTTACCACCTCCTGGGCAAGCTTGGTCCGGGGATCATACATGGTAAAGAATATGCCCCCTATTTCAAGGGAGGGATTCAGATTTTTTTGGATCCGTTTGATGGTCTGCAACAGCAGGGAAAGCCCCTCCATGGCAAAATATTCACATTGCATGGGGATAAGCACCGCATCGGCGGCCACGAGGCCGTTCAGGGTCAATACCCCCAGGGAGGGGGGGCAGTCAATCAGAATAAAATCATACCGGTTTCGTACCGGTTCCAGGGCCTTTTTTAGGAAAAAATCCCGTTCTTCCTGTTCAATAAGCTCCACCGATGCGCCGGCAAGCTCTATATTGGCGGGGATAACCGAAAGCTCGGGAATAGAAGTTGGCCGGATCACCTGATCAACGGGCGTCGAACCGGAAATAAGCTCGTATACCCCCAAGTTGACGGCATCCGTTCCAATACCGCTGGAAAGGTTCGCCTGGGAATCAAAATCCACCAGAAGGACCGATTTCCCCTTCTCGGCCAGATAGGCCCCAAGATTTATTGCGGAAGTGGTTTTTCCGACCCCTCCTTTCTGGTTTACAAAAACGTACACTCTTCCCATGGCAATAACCAACCGTATAATATAATAAGGTGAGGCGCTTCCAAAAACAACCGGGTTTTGGACAGGCTCAAGTGCTTTTATTATATCATATTATGGTTATTCAATACTATTGAATAGCGGGCCCCAAGGGGTTATTCTATAAAAATAGGGGGGTTACCATGTCAGCTATCCGGATGCTCGCCATTGATTTGGATGATACCCTATTGAGATCGGATCTTACTATTTCTTTTCGAACCAGGAACGCCATCAGACGGGCGGAGGCCGCCGGAGTGGTGGTGGTCCTTGCCTCCGGCAGGATTCCCAGGGCCATGGAACAATTTGCCCGGCTTTTGGGGCTCCATAAACGGCCGGGGTATCTGATCTGTAACAATGGGACTATTATTCAGGAAAGCCACACCGGGGACCTTATATACGAGACAAAAATACCTCCTGCCACGGCCCTGGTTGCCTATGATTTGGCGGAGGCCGAAGGATTTCCGGTACAGATCTATGAAGATGACATCATGTATATTTCCCGGTCCAATGAATTTGCCGATTATGATCAGAAACTTACCGGCCTCAGGCAGGTGGTGGTGGAAAATTTCCGGGCCATGGTGGCCCAGGGCTGTTATAAGCTGCTGATTCCCGGAGATCCCATGATCCTGAATCCCCTGGAAAACATCCTTCGTACCTACCTGGGGGGGGAAATGACCATTTTTACCAGTAAACCCTATTTTTTGGAGATCCTGCCCCCCCGGACCGATAAGGGCACCGCCCTGGCAAAGGTGGCGGAAAAACTGGACATCCCCCGGGAGTCGGTGCTTGCCATTGGGGATTCCATGAACGACGAGGCCATGATACGCTGGGCCGGCGTGGGGGTGGCCATGGTTAACGGGGATGATCGGATTAAGGATATCGCCGCCCTGGTTACCCAAAAATCCAATGACGACGATGGGGTGGCGGATCTTATAGAACGGTACATCCTGGGAAAGGAAGCCCTGGTGGTGCCTTCCGCGGACCCAGGGGCCGGGGAGTTCTTACATGAGTGATAATGTAACCCTCCATGAAGACATCCCCATTAGTACGGTAGACTCCCCTTCCGTTGTATTGGAGCTTATTTATCAGCTTAAAATTAAGGATGTGATGAACCAGGCGGTAATTACGGGGAAAAAAACGGATACCCTGCGGCATATCCAGGCGGTGATGCGGGAAAATTATATCACGGGGATCCCCATCATAGAAGGCCAGATGCTTTTGGGGATCGTTTCTATTGATGATATTGTCACCGCCCTGGACAAGGGTTATATCGACCGTCCGGTGGAAGAACGGATGACCAAAAATGTGATCGTCCTGGAAGATGATATGCCCCTTTCATTTGCCATTTCCTATCTTAATAAATACCGGTACGGCCGGTTTCCGGTACTAAACAAAAAACGGGAACTGGTGGGAATCTTGACCTCAAAGGACGTTATCAGGACCCTGCTGGTAGAGATGAATAGAGAGGTACTTCGTTTGGAAAAAATATCCCAGAGCGGTGCGGGGGTGCTGAATAATTTCTCCGAAATGGAATTTGCCATCACCAAATACGATTTTGAGATTGCCGGCCGGGCGTCTACGGAAATTAAAAAGGCCCTAAAGCAGCGTAATATAGACCCTAAGATTATCCGGCGCATTGCCATTGCCAGCTATGAACTGGAAATTAACCAGGTGGTTCATTCCATGGGGGGAACCATAAGCTGTTCCATCCAACCCGACAAGGTAATCATCGTTGCCGCCGATAAGGGACCGGGGATTGAGGATGTGAACCTGGCCCTCCAGGAGGGCTGGTCCACCGCCAACGAGTGGATCCGCTCCCTGGGGTTCGGGGCGGGAATGGGCCTGGCCAATACCAAGCGGGTTTCCGACGAATTCTTTATTGAATCGGCGGTGGGAACCGGGACCACGGTCCGCTCCGTGGTGCTTTTCAATTCTCCCAAGGAGGATCCCCCCGCATGACCATCCGGGAAGCAGCCCAGGCGTTAGGGGCCGAAATTATTCAGGACCTTTTTGAAGATACCACCCTTACCGGGGCCTATACCTCGGACCTGCTTTCGGATGTGATGGCAAACGCCAAGGAGGGGGGGGCGCTCATCACCATCCAGGCCCATAAAAACACCGTGGCCGTAGCTACCCTGGTAAATATCACGGTTATTATTATTTGTAATTCCCGGCCCGTTCCGGAGGATATGATCGAAGCCGCGAAGGAAGAGGGGATCGCCCTTATCAGGACCGGGGAAAACCAGTTCAACGTATCAGGCCGCCTGTATGCCCTGCTGCGGAGAACCTAATGGCGCTCCTGGCGGATCTGCATAACCATTCCTGCCTGTCCCCCTGCGGTTCTTTAGATCTTTCCCCCCGGTATTTGGCGGAACTGGCCGCCGCCAGGGGGGTAAAAGTTCTGGCCCTGACGGATCATAACTCCAGCCTTAACTGTCCCGCCTTTTCCAAGGTATGCAGGCCCCTGGGTATTATCCCCCTTTTCGGCATGGAGGCCACCACCCAGGAAGAGATCCATGTCCTTTGCCTTTTTACCGCCCTGGAAGGGGCCCTGGCCTTTGGGGACTTTGCCTACCGCATCCTTACCCCCTTTCCCAACGATCCTGAACGTACCGGGGATCAGGTCTATGTGGATGAGGAGGATAATATCGAGGGGGAAGTGGAATACTACCTGGTAAACGCCCTGGATATAGGGGTGGACGCCATAGGGGAAAAGGCCGCCGCCTATGGGGGTATCGTCATCCCCGCCCATGTGGACCGGCCCGCCTTTTCCATGACCAGCCAGTTGGGGGTGGTCGTTCCCGGCCCCTGGGCGGCTATTGAATGTGTCCGGCTGCCCCCCCAGGTGGATACCCTGGGCTTCCCCCTGACGACCTCTTCGGACGCCCACTACCCGGAACATGTGGCCCGCCGCCCCTTTGAACTGGATATATCTGAAGAAGAACTTCTGCCCCGCGGCCCCCTGGGGGATGCCAGCATGACCGCCCTGATACAGGCCCTGGGCCGTCGCCCCGCCTATAAGAACCCCGGTTAGATTCTTTACCCCGGGGCGATTTCAAAATATGAAATGTTGAAATTAGCTCCCCTGACTTACCGCTTATTTTGTCCCCTCCCCTGCCGATAAGATAATTATGAAACGAATAAGCTTAATAATTGCCGTATTTTTAATGGCCGCCGTATTTTGCGCCGCCCAGATTCAGCAGAACCCTGAAAATGGGGCCTTTAGACAGGAAGGAATCGCCTCCTGGTATGGGGCGGAATTCGAGGGGCGTCCCACCGCGTCGGGGGAACTCTTTGATCCCTCCCAGTTCACCGCCGCCCATCCCAGTCTGCCCTTTGGTACCGTATTGAGGATAACCAATAAGCATAACGACAAGCAGGTTACGGTCCGGGTGAATGACCGGGGGCCCTTTGTATCCGCCCGGATCATCGACCTTTCCCGGGCGGCGGCGGAGGTCCTGGACATGATAAGCACCGGCACCGCCCCGGTCCTGGTGGAAAAGGTACCAGGCACCCTGCCGGCGGCGGAAGCCCCAGCGCAAGCTCTGTCCCTGGTTATTCCGCACGAGCCGGTGCCAGGCACCTCCCAGCCGGGCACCCCGGAGCAGCCCGTCTCCCAGCCGGTGCCTGGCACCCTGCCGGCCCGCGTCATACCGGCCATGCCCAAACCGGGGGATACAAAACGGTACCGGCTCCAGGTTGGCTCCTATAAAATAGCCCGGAATGCGGTAGACGCCTTTGACAAACTCAAAACCCTGGGGCTTAATCCCGCCTATGAACGGTACGAAGAGTTTTTCCGGGTCGTGCTTGCGGGGCTCGGAGCCGATGAGATAGAATCTTTGGCAGATAAACTTGGATCTGCGGGTTTTCAGGAAGCGCTGCTTCGCGAAGAACGGTAAGGGGCTCCCGGTCCGGCCCTGGGAGGGGAAATCCGCCGGTAGACGGGGGCCAACCGGCGGCGCCCCGGAAAAGATCATAGAAGTTTTGCTTCGGAATGTAATTATTTCTTGACGATCTGTGTTTTTTTTCGTATATTCTACCTATCACAATACTCAATAATTATCATTAACAAATTGGAGGAACTCTATGAAGGTAAAGCCTTTGGCCGACCGGGTAATGGTCAAACTTGAAAAGAATGAGGCTAAGACCGCGGGGGGTATTATCATCCCCGATACTGCCCAGGAAAAGACCCAGACCGGTACGGTCGTCGCGGTTGGGGACGACAAGGACGTAATCAAGGTTAAGGCGGGTGACAAGGTCATGTATGATAAGTATGCCGGAACCCAGGTGAAAATCGAAGGGGTCGAGCATCTTATCCTCAAAATGTCGGATATTATTGCTGTTATTGAATAGGGTAAGAAACAGCACCGGTTTTTATCCGGCTAAAACCCGGCGTTCCGCCGGGTTTTTTGTTCTCCAATGAGGCTGTTTCAAACTTTACTGCGGATTAATAATGTCCCCGGCATTGGGATATTTCGATAGTCTCTCCTCGTATCCGGTATACCAGCCTGTTTGTTTCGTCGATACGGCGGGACCACCACCCGGAAAGATTTTCCTTTAGCGGTTCGGGTTTTCCAATGCCGGTGTTACCATTGCGTTCAACGTCTTTAAGAAGCTGGTTGATCCTTTTCGCTGTTTTCTTATCCTGCGCTTGCCAGTAAATATAATCTTCCCAGGCATTATCAAACCAGAATTTACCCATAGGGTTCAAACCTCTATGAGTTCATGCCGGACGAATTTGCCCTCATCCGCCGCTTTGGCGGCTTCTTGTAAATGCCGTAAATTTTTTTCGCCGTAAAACGGATCATCTTCTTCCCCGGGCGGTACGGGATAACCGGCGCGGACAAGGGGTGTGGGGGCGCTGATTTCAAAGGGGATCTTCCGCTGCCGTACCGATTGGCGCACAAAAATGGTAAAGGCCGTTGACATATTCATCCCCAGTTCATTGAAAAGTTCTTCGGCCTGTTTTTTCAGTTCTGAATCCATACGGATATTAACATTTTGGGTCATATGCTTTACCTCGTACTTACAATATACTTCATTTATAGAGTAAATACAAGAAAACAGCGGCGCCCGGCATTTTACTATTTCTTGCCGGAGTATATGGTCAAGGCCATCTCTTCCTTGTTGTTCTTAATAAGACTGTACCAAAGGTTTTTTTTCTTGGTTATCGCCGTACTTTTTCGTCCTATAAGACAGAGTTTCTCAAAGATCGCCGCGCCGTTCTTGGCGGCATAGTAGGTTTTAAGATGATTCCCCGAAAAGATGATGCTTGCCTTTTCGTCTATTTCCTTATCAATGGAAGCCTCGTAGGATTTAAGCAAGAGTTCGTATTTTTCGGTGATGCCCCTAAGATAATCCAAGATAAGGCGGTCGTAATTGGGGATCATCTCCAGAATGGTGATGAATTCCTTTAATAGATGTACCGCATAGGCATAATCCTCGTCATGAACATAGGCCTTTACCCCCAGCCGGCAAAGCTGCATAAGCGAATCATTGGTTATTCGCTGGATGCCATTGATGGGCTCTTTGGGGTTTACCGAAAAATGGGGCATCACGCTGGCGGACTTGGACAGAAGGTCCATAATATCCAGAAAGATCCGCTGTTCCCAAAGAGATTCCCGAATAGAGGTGTAAAGCCGGCCCATTTCCTCACTAAATTGTTCTTTATAGCGCTCATCGGCCTTAAAAACCGCCTCGCAGGTGGGCAGTTGAACCCCCTTAAACTCGATAATGCCGGTATCAAAAAAATACACCGCATTATGCCGAAAAAGGGCGCATTTGGTATTCGTGTTTTCCTTAACATAGTTAAGATACACCTGTTTGGTAACCATCACCCTGGATTCCTTGGGGGAAAGCTCGTTTGCCCGGGTCTGAAGCCGGGCGGCGGTATTCAGGAGAAACCCCGAAAGGTTCCCGTTTTCGGTGATGATCAGGGGTATCGAGGTATTGCCGCCGGTTATACCGGCGGAAATTTTGAGGATCGGCAAAATAGCCGCATCGCCGGTCCGTTGGGTCGGAATAGCGGGATCGTCCACCACATTGGTACCGGCAAAATAATCGATAATACACAGGGCGGCGGTTAAAGCGTCCGTGGCGGTGGCCGAAACCAGGATTATCTCATCCCCCCGTTCACGCTGGCTGACGGTTTGGCATTGGGTGGAAATATCCCGGATCTCATTATTGATAGTCCGATCCAGCATATGAAGCATGGAAAGGTTTTTCCTCGAATCCTGGCAAAATTTGGTATATCCATGGATGTCGAGCATGGAAATGTAGAGATTTGAGATAGATATGGTCCGTTTCAGATCCCCGGCTTCGGGAAAAAGCTGATCCGGAATCACCAGTTCCCACCAGAGCTTCTTATGGGTAGCCGGGGATATGCCGGAAAAGAAGCCCCAATTAAGGCGTTTGATAAGCTCAAAAACCCGCATAATTACCGGATGGGTCCGTTTGTCCTTGAGTATGGGGCTTGCGAATGACTTTAGCGCCGAAAAACTGTTTATCTCCCGGGCCATAACCTTATCATACAAAAAGGAATGTAGTTCATATTCTGAGGTAGTCTCATTATAATCGGCTAGATCTTTCACTCTTTTCTTCTTTCTATCATAAGATTCTCTATTTTGATTATATCACGAAAAACAACATTTGCTAGACCCTTGGTAATATATCCCGGATTCTTCGGTTTTTATATAATTTTTTCTATCTGCTCCTTCTATTAATATAAATAATAGATTATATTTATATAAAGGAGGGGTTGAGATGGAAACAGCGGCATCTTTAAACGATTCCGGCATTGCCTTAACTGAAGCGAATAGACCTAATGAAGCAATTCCTCTGTTTCGAAAGGCCCTGATTATGGAACCTGAGAACCCCCTGTTATGGATGAATCTGGGTATTGCCCAGCAGCGGACCGGGAATTATGACGAAGCCTTAACCAGTTTTCAACGGGCAATTTATATAGCGGACGATATGGTAGACGCCTGGATATCCATGGGTCTGATATATTACGAAATTGAACAATTTGAACTGGCGGAGTCCTGTTATCATTCGGCCCTGACCCATGACTGCGGGTCCCCCAAGGCCTGGAATAACCTGGGGGTACTCTATTTTGTTGAGGGCAGTTATGAGGAAGCCCGGCATTGTTTTGAAGAAGCCATAAGCCTGGCGCCCCTATACCACGAGGCCCTATACAATCTGCGGGACACCTGCCGGGAACTAGAGGATTACCGGGCCGCCGCGGAATTTGGGCGGATCCTCTCCGAATTATCAGGCCGGATGGGATACCGGATCCACCCCATCAATTCAGATTGACCGGATCCGTTCTACGTTATACGCTAAATACCGGAGCTGTTATTGAAAATCCTATATATCGCCGAAATAGTCGGAAAAGCCGGAATTTATGCCGTAAAGAAGGGCCTGGCCGAGCTTAAACACCGGAAACAGGTGGATTTTACCATCGCCTGTGCGGATGGCGCCACCGGCGGCAACGGCCTGGGCCGTAACCATGCGGTGTATTTACACAAGCTGGGGGCCCAGGTCCTTACCACCGGAGAATGTTGCTTCTATAAAAAGGATCTGGTGGAAAATATTGACCGCCTGCCCTATGTTCTGCGGCCCCTGAATCTGAATCCCCAGGCCCCCGGCATCGGCTCCCGGATATATAAGGCCGGAAACAATAAAATAGCCGTGGCGGTATTTCTTGGGCAAAGCGGATTTACGAGGCTCCACGGGGACAATCCCTTTTCAGCGCTTCCGGTAGTCTTAGAACGGCTTCGCCAGGAGACGCCCTATATTATCCTCGATTTCCACGCCGAGGCCACCGCGGAAAAACGGACCTTCTTTGCCGCCGCGGACGGCGGCTGTTCCGCGGTAATCGGTTCCCATAACCGGGTCCAGACTGCGGATGAAGCCGTACTCCCCGGAGGAACCGCCGTAATCTGCGATGCGGGACGTACCGGCAGCCTCGATTCGGTGGGGGGCGCCGATACGGAGGAGCGGATCCAGGAATTCCTTACGGGTATTCCAAACTGGACAAAAGAAGCCTGGAACAGGCCCGAGTTACAGGGGGTATACATCGAACTGGACCGGCAGGGCCGGGCCCTTGCCATAGAACGGATCCGGCATCCGGTACCGGAAATGCCGCATCCGGCGGAGGGGAAGGAAAAGGAAGCCCCGGAAGAGGCCGAAGCGAACGGTGAAGAAGCGGCCCAAGGGGGAGCCGGTGATTAAAAGGGGGAGGGTCCGGGAAATATCCGGGCATACCATCACCCTGGCGGAGGAGCAAAACGGCGCCTGTTTCGGCTGTATGAACCGGGCCTGCTCCCGGAACCAGCGGCTCCTCCGGGCGGAAAATCCCCAGGGGCTGTCCCTGTCCCCGGGGCAGCTGGTGGAGGCCGAAATACCCCGGTCTTCGCTTATCCGGGAAGCCCTGCTGACGCTGCTTCCCCCCATCCTGGGGTTTATAGCCGGCTATGTTCTTACCGGCTTCCTCTTCCCCGCCGGGGGCGAGGCCCCCCGGGCCGCAGGGGGCGTTCTGTTCCTCCTGGGGACAGCCTTCGGGCGCCTGGCACTATCCCGCCAGGGCAATGACGATACTGCCCTGGGCAATAATATAGCTCAGCATTACCAGAATGTGCCCGTAGCCGGGGGTTGTTCGGAAGGTAAAATAGGCCAGCACGGAATCGGAAAAAACAAAGAAAAGGCTGCCGGCAAAAACGGCGATCCCCACGGCATCCTGCCGGTACAACATGAACTGCAGGGCGCAGAGGCCCAGGACCTCGATAATTATTCCGTAGATGAGCGTTGGAATCCGCATAGGCCCCTGGGGCCTTATCCACCGCATAACCAGGATCCCCAGGGGAATGGCCGCCGCCGCGGAGACGCCTAAGAGGGGAAGGTTGAAATATCCGGTAA
>JAISOR010000175.1 GCA_031275535.1 Treponema sp.
TTCCCCAAAAAATAGGCCTTTAAGGTGGAGAGCAGGAGGCTTTTCCCAAAACGCCGGGGCCGGCTCAGAAAATAGGGCTTGCCTTCGTTTGCCAGCCGGTACACGTAGGCGGTTTTGTCCACATACACGTAGCCGCTGGTTCGGATATCTTCAAAATCCTGAATACCGATAGGCATTTTTCGCGGGGCCATAGATCAAGTATAACAAACTAACGGGGGATAGCTCAAGGCGCCCCTCCCCCTAATCTCCCTCGCTGGGCCAGGGGTTATCCCGGATACCCGCAAGTTCCACTACCGCCTTGTGGCATTGGTTCCGCAGGAGGTTCACCGCTTCTTTCCGGGGCAGGCTGGGGTCCGGGAGTATCGGTTCCCCCACCCGCAGGGTGATGAGGGGATAGTTTTTTTTGAAAAGCCGGTAGAGCCCCCGCGCCGGACGGTAGGAAAAGGCCATAGGGATCACCGGGAGCTGGTATTTGTGGGCCATGGTAAACATACCCTTCTTAAAGGGACGGATCGGCTGGTAGTAGGGCCAATTGCTGCCTTCGGGGAATACGTGGAACCATTTTTTCTTGCGGTGGAGTTCGTCAAAGGCCTGATTAAAATATTTGATCACATGGATGTCCGTAGGAACCGGAATACCCCCCACCAGGCGGATGAGGTTCCGGTCGGGGCCGGAGATGTTTTCCTTCCACGCGGGAAAATACAGACGCCGGAACCGTACTGCCTGGAGGATACATAAGAAATCCCAGCGCAGAACGTGGTTTGATACGGTCAGGGCCCCGTTGCGGAAAAGGGCCCGGTGTTTTTTGAGAATTTTTCGCCCCTCGATTTTGAGCGCGAACCGGAGGGGTAAAAGGATGAAAACCAGGGTAAAAATTCCCAGGTAGATCAGGGCGCTGCGAATCCTGAAGGACAGGGATTTATCCAAAAAGGGATAGCGCTCGTCCAGGATTACCTCCACCTCTTTGGGCCTGAGGAGCATGTGGTCGTCAGGATTGGCTGGGTAGACCACATCGAGGCTGGGTACATAGGGGTCAGGGCTTGGTTTCATGGCTGCTCCGCGAGGACCCACGGTCCTCAATATAGTTTGGTAAGGTACGTTGAAAGAAACGGTATATAGGTAACGATGAGGACCACCCCAAACTGGATAAGCAGGAAGGGCAGCACATACCGGGCAATTTCCACATAGGGTTTCCTGAACCGGTAACTGGCCAGGAAAAGGTTCATCCCCACCGGCGGGGTCAGATAGCCCGCCTCCAAATTAATCAGAAAGATAATCCCCAAATGAACCGGGTCTATCCCGTAGGCCATACCCAGGGGGAAGATCAGGGGCAGCACAATCAGGATGGCGGAAAAGATGTCGATCAAACAGCCGACAACCAGCAGGGACAGGTTGAGGATGAGGAGAAAGAGGTACTTTGAGGAAATGGCGCTCTGGAGCCACCGGGCGAACCGTTCCGGCCCCTGGGTATCGACAATGTAGTAGGAAAGGGCCTGGGACAGGGCGAGGATGGAAAGGATGCCCCCGATGATGGGGATGGCTTTGGCGAATACCCGTTTTATTTCCGGGAGCTTGATATCCCTGAAAATAAAAACCTCCACCACCAACACGTAGATCACCGCCGCGGACCCGATTTCCACCAGGGAGAGTACCCCGGAAAAATACCCTGCCACCAGTAAAAAGGGCAGCAGGATCTCCAGGGCCGATTTTTTCAGGGCGGCCCCGGCCTTTTTAAGCCGGAAGGGTTCCAGGGGAATATGGGTTTTAATTGAGAAGACAATCCCGACCAGGATCATCGCCCCGACCAAAATAATACCGGGGATTATGCCCCCCAGAAAGAGGTGGATCGTGTTGGTCCTGGTGGCGGCCCCCACCAGGATCAGGGGCAGGCTGGGGGGAAAGAGGAGGCCGATGCTGCCCGAGGCGGTGAGGAGCCCTATGGAAAATTTCGGCGGGTAGGAGGCGTTTTTCGACAGTACCGTGTAGAGGATGCCCCCCAGGGCGAGGATAGTTACCCCCGAAGCGCCGGTAAAGGAGGTGAAAAAGGCGCACATGCACACCGCCGCGATGATGATCCCCCCGGGAAGCCAGCCGAAGAGGCTTTGGAAGGTGGCCATCAGCCGTTCCCCGGCCTTGCTCTCCGACAAAAAGAAGCCCGCCAGGGTAAAGAGGGGAATGGCGACAAAGCTGTTCTGCGTCAGGGCCGTGTAGATCTGATTGGCCACAACGTCTATTTCTCCCCCGGCGCCCTGGATGAGGATCAGCGCCGCCGCCCCGATGACCACAAAGAGCGGGGTCCCCCCAAACGCCGCCAGGATGATGAGGATCAACACCGGGGTTTTGAGGTACCAGGCCAGGGTAAAAAAGGCGTCGTTTATCGTATAGGCAAACTCCGGCATATCAAAACCCCAGAGGGACTTAAAGATCATGGGCAGGGAAAGAACCGTCCCCAAAAGAAGGGCCAGCGCCCCAAGGAACCGGGCCTTTCCCCGGAGGGGGGTAAGGCGGGCGAAGCGGAAGGCCATCACCCCGTAGCCGATGGGCATAATCAGGGCGAAAACCTGGTCCGGGATAAATCCGATGAACTGCGGGGGGGAAAGGTAGATTTTGACAAAAGAAACCGAACACCAGGCGAAAACCGTCGTTACCAGGGCCGACAGGAGGCCGGAGCCGGCGGCAAAGAGGTTTTTGAATTTTTCGTTGGAGCTAAACTGCAGGAGCCCGATGGAGAGATGATCCCCCGCCCTGGTGGTATTCATCCCGGAGAAAAGCCCCAAACACAACAAAAAATGGATAATAAGCCCTGGGGACGCGGGCACCCGGGAATGAAAAAATACCCTGAGGAAGGTTTCCGCCGCGGGCAGCAGGATGAGGCAAATCAGGGAGAAATAACAGAGCCCCTGCTCAAGGGTCCATAAAAGGTCTCGCTTTTTTTCCATCAGCGTCCGCCCCGGCGGGTCCTGAGCAGGGCCTCGATTTTTTCGTACAGATCCCGGTTAAAGGTGTTTCCCAGCAGGGAAGGAATAGCCCGGTTCATGTCGTCGAACCAGAGCTGTTCCTGGGCGCGGCTTACCTCGTTGACTTTCAGGCCGTAATTTTTCATGGTGGTGATGGCGCTTGCCTCAAGCTGCTGGATAGAAGCATCCAGGTCCGCCTCCAGCCGTTTGGCGATACGCAGCAGCGCCGGCTTGTGTTGTTCCGGGATGGAACGCCACGCGGCCTGGTTCATGACGATGCCCCCCATAAAGGGGGCGATATTAATGGAAGCCATGTTTTTCGCCACCCCGAAAATCTGGAGCCCCCCCACGTTAATCGGGCTTTGGTATACCGCGTCTATCATTCCGCCGTTGAGGTATACCAGGGCCTGGTTCATGGCTACCGGAACCATCTGATAGCCCATGGCCTTAAAGGCGTCCATCAATGCCGGTTCCTGCTCGCTGGTACCCAGTTTTTGGCGCCGCAGATCCGCGGGGGTAAAAATCGGCTGTTTGGAGAAAAACCTGACCCAGCCCGCCTTTGACCAGGCCAGGGTAAAAAAGCCCTCCCGGTTGATCCGCGCTTCCAGCTCCGGTTTCAGGCTGTTCAGCACCAGGTCCAGTTCCTCGTTGTTCCTGATAAGAAAGGGACAGCTCAGGGTCATAATTTCGTGATCCGGCGTAATGGAGTTGAGGCCGAAGGAGCTTAAAATTGCCGCCTGGATCTGGTTGCCCTTGAGCTTGCGGAGTACGTCGCCTTCGGCCCCGGCCACGCCGTTATGGTAAACCAGGAGCTCCACCTCGCCGTTGGAAGCGCTCCTCCATTCAGCGGCCATCTGGTTCAGCGCCGCCCCCCAGGGGGTGTTTTCGGGAACCAGAGACGCCAGCTTAATGGTGATCTTCCGCCGCTGGGCCCAAACCGGCTCAACCGCGAAGATTCCGAAAAAAACAACACAAAAAAGCAAAAATCGGCTTATGTATTTCATCATTTCCCCTGTCATTTCAGGCTTGTTCGGCAATCCCCTGGCGGTTTGCCGCGTTCGAGCGCAAACCGCGTTCGAACCGAAGGTTCGCGGAGCCCCGGCAATCGGGGATTTTTGCGTGAAGGGCGCCAAAGGCGCCTGGGCAAAAAATCCACAAGTGCAACAGGCTCCTCGGCTGCCGGACAAGTCCCGCAATTTCCCACCCGCGGACCCTTGGTTCGCCCGCCGCGAAATGGTGTTTTGAGCGGAGATTTTCCGGAAACCGCGGGTTTCCGAAAAATCTCCTGGTAAAAGTATAGCACTTTTAAAATTCTCATTCAACGAATATACTTAAGTAGGAGGCTTTCCCAAAACTTCAGTTTTTGGGAAAGCAACCTTAGATTTATGGGAAAAAGTGGGCTTTAGACCGCTTTTTCAAGAGCATTTCCTAAAACCAACCGGGTTTTGGGAAATGCTCGTAGTAGAGGACATTTTCCAAAACCGGCCGGTTTTGGAAAACGGGCTCATGTCATAAAACAGTGGTGTCTGTCAATTGAGCCCGCCGGGATCGGGCAGGGCTCGTGAATTCCGTTGCGGGGCCGGATACTACCGATTCGGGGGCATATATGTATATAAAAAAAATCGTCCTTTTGATGATAATTTCTCTGGGTATCGGCGCCTGTAACCGCCAGGATCCTTCCACTTCCCTGACGGTGTTTTCCGGCTCCGCCGCGGCGCCGGGGATGGCGGTGGCGGACCTGGCGGATTACCGGATCGCCTATTACCAGGCGGCTGCCTGGGCGGAAGAAGAAACCGCCGGGGGGACGGTCACGGAAAGCGGCGAGCCCTTCGTCGTGGCCGATTACGGGCCCCGGGGAGACCTCCCCCAGGAGATACGCAAGCCTTCAATCTATGTGGTTTTTTCCCAGCCCGTGGTTCCCCTGGCAAAGCTGGGGGAACCCCTAAGCCAGGAAGCCGGCGGCAAGCTCTTTACGATAGACCCGCCCCTGGAGGGGGTATACCGCTGGTACGGGTCCAGGCTCCTCTCCTTTGAGCCGGCCGGGGAAAACCTCCCCCAACGGCGCTATACGGTTACCCTCTCGGAGTCCCTGCGGTCCCTGGGGGGAAAATCCCTGGAGGGGGAAAAGAGCTTTTCTTTTGAAACCGAGCGGCTCTCTGTTTTGTCCTGTTCCCTGGGGGACGGGGAATCCTATGTCAGTCCCCGGGACGCCCCCCCGGAGGACGCCCGGAACATCACCCTGTTCTTCTCGTACCCCGTTAATTTGACGGAGATAAACCGCTGGCTGGCGGTCCGCGCCGGGGGGCGGACCCTGCCGTTTCAGACCCGCCGGCCCGCCGCGGTCGAGGGCCGGGACCTGGTTCCGGAACAGGGGGTCCTGGTAACCCTGAACGAGGCCCCCCCTATGGATACCGAGGTAACCCTCACGGTCCTGGCCGGGGCCCGGTCGGAACCGGGGTGGCTTGGCTCCAAGGAGGACTGGAATTTCACCTTCCATACCCTCCTCCCCTTTGTGTTTGACGAGGTATATGTCCGTTCCGCCGCCTATCCCCGGACCAGGGAGGGGGATTCCATCCCCATCACCCTCTCGTTCAGCCACCCCGTGGATCCCGCGGGGGCGGAAAAATATTTTTCCATCGAGGGAATACCCCCGATCCGGCGGGAAAACGTCCATGTCTACGGTTCTTCGGTGGTGCTCAACGGCCTCCCCCTGGAGTACCGCCATGATTACCAGGTCCGGATCTCGGCGGAGCTCAGGGACCTGTGGGGCCGGACCCTGGGACGGGCCGAACGGGTCCTGGCCCGGGTGGGGGAGGCGTCGAGCTATGTGTTCACCCGGAACTCCGGCCCCCGGATGCTGGAAGGGGCCTTTCCTCCCCGGGTGGTATGGGAGGCCCAGAACCCTCTGTCCCTGCGCTTCCTCGCCCGGCCCGCCGCGGGTCCCTATGAGCGTATCCCTCCGGCATCCCTGACGGCCCTGGACGTTTCGGCGTTTCCCCCCAATTCCAAGCGCTTTTTTATGGAGGACCTTGAGCCCTACCTGGGACCCGGGGGCCGGGGCAGCGTCGCCATGGGCTGGGATTCCGCGGTCCGGTCCTCCTGGAGGCAGGGGGAGGTTTTGCGGAATCAGGACTGGCTGACGGTCCAGGTAACCGATATGGGGCTCACGGTCCGGTACGGGTATAACAAGGTCCTGGTCTGGGTTACCCGGCTTTCCACGGGGGAACCCGTCGCCGGGGCCCGGGTGGAACTCCTGGAAGGAACCAGCCTGGTCCGGGAAGGCCGTACCGATGACCGGGGCCTGGGAATATTTGAATTCCCCGACGGGGTTTTTGCCGCCCGGTTCACCCAGCCCTCGAGCGCCCTCCAGCAGAACGGCATGGTGGGAAAGGGCTTCCGCATCCGGGTAAGCCAGGGCGGCGGGGCCCGGGCCGGGGGGGACGAGGTTGAATTCATCCCCAACGACAGCCATAATATGTGGCGCTTTGACCTGGAAGCGGTCTCCACCCCCTTTACCGTGGAGGCGCCCCGGCCGGTGATCCTCCTTTTTACCGACCGGGGCATCTACCGGCCCGGGGAGACCGTTACCTTCCGGGGCATAGACCGGACCCTGACCCGGGGCCGCTTTGAGGCGTACCAAGGGCCCTATACTATCGAGGTGAGCAGCGGCGGCTACCAGGCCCCGGTGATCGCCGCCATCCAGGGGGTCAATTCCCCGAACGGAGGCAGCCACGGTTCCTTTACCCTCCCCCCGGACCTGGACCCCGGGGTATACTCCATCCGGTATAAACGGGGTCAGGCGGTTAACATCACCGCCTTTACGGTGGCGAATTTTGAGCGGGCCCGGTTCGCCGTTTCCCTTGCCTTTCCGGATTTACTTTTCTATGCCGGTGAAACCCTGTCCGCCCGGGTTTCCGCGGCCTACCTCGCCGGGGGAGGGCTTTCGGGGGCGGCCTATTCCTGGTATTGGACCAGGGAGCCCCGGGGCTTTAACCCCGGCGGAAAATGGTCCGCTTGGCGTTTCGGCCCCGAGCTTTCCGACGGCCGTTCCTTTGTGAGCCGGGGAGAGGGGACCCTGGGGCCTGACGGAAGCGCCGATGTAAGCCAGGTCCCCCTTCCCGAGGGGATTGAGGGGGCCCCCTACCAGTACCGGCTGGAAGCCGCGGTGCAGGATGCCGCCCGCCAGGAGATCGCCGGCCGGGGGACCGTCATGGTCCACCCCGCCGCTTTCTATATCGCCGCCCGGCTGGACCCCGGCGCGGTCCCCCGGGACGCCGCCCCTTCCGCCTGGTTCCTGCCCGCGGGAAGTCCCGCGCTGATAAGCTGGGCCCTCCTCTCCCCGGAGGGAGAACCCTACCGGGGGCCGGAAAACTGGCAGGGGGAGCTTGGCTGGGAGCTGGTGCGGTACGAGTGGAAGCAGGCCCGCCAGGCCGGGGTGGGAGGCCGGGTGAATCTCCTGTGGGAACGGGTCGAAACCGTGGAGGAGGGGGGAACCCTGGAACT
This sequence comes from Treponema sp., assembly GCA_031275535.1. The sequence continues at coordinate 7,461 of JAISOR010000175.1, forward strand.
CCGGGGGGGCCGGGAGGGCCTTGCCGGCGCCCGGACCTTTACTCCCGCCCAAAGCGGCCAGTGGGAACTTCGCCTGCGGAGCCGGGATTCCCGGAACCGGCCCGTGGTAACCCGGTTCGGGTTCTATGTTTCCGGAGGGGGCTGGGTCCGCTGGGGGCATGACGATGTGGACAGTATCGCCCTCACCCCGGATAAATCCGTCTATGCCCCGGGGGAAACCGCCCGGATCCTCGTCCGATCCCCCCTTCCCCGGGGGAAATACCTCCTTACCCTGGAACGGGAGGGGATCCTCTCGGAAAAAATTATTGAGATGGACGGTTCCGCCCGGACCATTGAAATTCCCATCGACGAAACCCAGGTTCCTATGGTGTACGCGGTCCTTTCTTCCTATACGATCCGGGCCGGGCCCCCGGAAAACAGCTACTATGAACCGGATCTGGATAAACCCAAGGGGGTTTTCGGGCTGATTGCCCTGCGGGTGGATGACAAAAGCCGCCGCTATACTGTTGAAATAATCGGCGGCAAAGGGGTGTACGCCCCGGCGGAGGAGGTGGAGCTGCGCCTGGGGGTTACGCGGAACGGCCGGCCCGTGCCCGGAGCGGAGCTGACCTTTCTGGCGGTGGACCGGGGGGTGGTGGACCTCATTGATTACCATGTGCCGGACCCCCTGGCCTATTTTTACGATCCCCGAAATTTCCCCCTGGGGGTACGGGGGGCGGACAGCCGTTCCCTGCTGATCGATCCCGTTACCTACGCCCTTTCCGATCTTCAGGGGGGGGATGCCGAAGACGGTTCCAAGCTGGAGGAGCGGAGCGATTTCAGGCCCACCGCTGTTTTTGAGCCGGCCCTGATCACCGGCCCCGACGGAACGGTAATGGTGAAATTCAAGCTCCCCGACTCCCTGACCACCTACCGGTGTACCGCCCTGGCCGCGGGGCTCGATGCCTTTGGCGTCGAAGAGCGGGACCTGGAGGTGAGCGCACCCCTCACCGCCCTGGCCGCCCTGCCCCGGAAGCTCCGGTGGCGGGATACGGGACAGGTGTCCCTGATCTTGACCAACCTGGAGCGGGAGGCGGTGGAAGCCGGGGTTTCCCTGGGGATTGAGGGCGCCGAGGGGGTGCTGGCGGTGGACGGCGGGGACGCCAAAACCCTGACCATAGCACCCGGCGCCTCCGGGGAGGCCTCCTTCCGGGTTGCGGCCATCGGCTCCGGAACGGTGCGGCTGGTATTCACCCTCCGTTCCCCCCGGGTAAACGAGCGGATCCTCCGGGATATTACCGTGGACCGGCCGGTACTCTTCGAGACCGTAACCACCATGGGGAATTTGGGGGAGGATGCCCCCTTTATGGAGGAGGGAGCGGTCCTTCCCTCGGTCATTCCCGAAGGCACCGGTTCCCTTTCGGTTTCCCTGTCCGTTTCCCGGCTCGCCCTGTTAAAGGAGGCGGTGGGCTACCTTCTGGATTACCCCTACGGCTGCCTGGAGCAGCGGACCGCCCGGCTCCTGCCCCTGATAAGTTTCGCGGACCATCTGGAGGCCTTTGAACTGGCGAGCCCCGTGGAAAATCCCCAGGAACTTATTGAGCGTGAACTGGCGGAACTTGTCAAAAACAAACTCAGCGACGGGTCCTATCCCTATTGGCCCGGCGGGCGCACCGGCAGCTATTATGTTACCCTCCGGGTGGCGCACATCGCCGCCCTGGCCAAAGCCAAGGGCTATGCCCTGCCCCCTTCCCTGGAGATACCAAAGCTCCTGACCTATCTGAGTTCCTCTGATTACGCCCGGCGGGATCCCTTCCTCTGGGGCTATGCCCTGTGGGTCCGGGCAAAACACGGGGAACGGATCGGGGGGGAGTTGAACGGTTTTTTGAGCCGGGGGGACGAGCCGGGGATATCCGGCTGGGCTTTTGCGGGGCTTGCGGCCCTGGAATTGGGGATGCGGGATCTTGCCCTTTCCGCCCGGGACCGGATTCGGCGTTTTATCCGGCCGGGAACCCGAACCCTGGATCTGACCGATACCTACGAGCGGGGGGGCAATATCTGGGGCTATGACACGGATCGGTATGCCCTGGCCCTGATGCTCTACCAGTCATTGAACCCCCGGGACGATATGACCACCCGCCTGGCCGGGGCCCTGCTGGAACGGCAGCGCCGGGGGATATGGTCCAATACGGCCTCCTCCTTCTGGGCGGTGCTCGCCTTTGGGCAGGTCGCCGATGAGGAGGCAAAAACTCCCGTGAACCTCAGGGCCCGCCTTTCCCTGGGGGAGGCCCCCCTGTTTTCCGGGGAATTCACCTCCTATGGCGGCACCCCCCTTTTCAGGTTTTTCCCCTTTGCCGGGGAGATTCTCCGGGACCTCCCCCGGGATACCCTCCTTCCCCTGCGGATAGAGCGGGAGGGCTCCGGCGTCCTCTATTACACGGCGAGCCTCCGCTACGGCATCCCCGCGGAACTGGCCCGGCCCCGGGATGAGGGGCTGGGGGTGTTTAGCGAAACCTTTGACGCCGACGGGGAAGCGGTCCGGGACGGGCGGCTTATCCCCGGCAAAACCTACACCCGCCGGGTGATGATCTCCAGTTCCCGGGACCGGACCTTTGTGGCCCTCAGGATTCCGGTGCCCTCCGGGGCGGAAATCGTGGACGCCCTCCTGGTAACCAGCGCCACGGTTCCCCCTGACCCGGCGGAGGATCCGCCGGAAACCGGCCGCTTTGGGGCCTATGAGCCCCGGCCTATACGGTTCATTCTGGACGATGAGATCCGGTTCCATTGGGATTATTTTTCCCGGGGA
>JAISOR010000177.1 GCA_031275535.1 Treponema sp.
GAAGAAAAAACACCCAGGTTACTCTTTTAACTATACACTACTAGTCATATTTTGACTATCGGGTGTTTCTGACGGAAGGCCGGCCTAAGCGGACCGGGAAACTGCCTGCTCCAGAACCGCCCGGATCCGCCGCACCCCGGCGGAGGAGGACTGTTCCTTCTGTATTTTAAAGGTCCCCATGGTCCCGGTCCGCTCCACATGGGGGCCGCCGCAGACCTCCCGGGAAAAAATTCCCGTGGAGGCATTTCCCACCGTATAGACCTTTACCTGGGATTCGTATTTTTCCCCAAACAGGGCTATGGCGCCCGATGCCTTGGCCTCATCCAGGCCCATGATCTCCATGGTAACCGGCAGATCCCGGCGGATTTGCTCGTTCACTATGGCCTCGACCCGGCTTATTTCCTCCCCGCTCATGGGGGCGTCGTGGGAAAAATCAAAACGCATCCGTTCCGCGGTAATATTGGAACCCTTTTGGGCTACGTGATCCCCCAGCACCATGCGGAGGGCCTGATGCAGCAGATGTGTGGCGGTATGGTATTTGACCGCCATTTCCCCCTGGTCCCCCAGGCCGCCCTTAAAGACCTGCTCGCTCCCGGCCCGGGAAAGCTCCTGGTGCTTTTTAAAGGCCCCGTCGAATTCTTCCCGGTTCACCACCATGCCCTGTTCTGCGGCCAGTTCCTCGGTCAATTCTATGGGGAACCCGTAGGTGTCGTAGAGCTTAAAGGCAAGCCTGCCGGACATGATCTTTCGGGGATCCTTTAAAAGGTTGGGAAGGAGTTTCTCAAATTCATGCTCCCCCTTCTGCAGGGTCTCCAGAAATTTTTCCTCTTCCTTTTCAAGTTCTTCCTTTATGCGGCTCCGGTTTTCTTCCAGTTCAGGATAGGGCCCCTTTAGTTGGTCCACGATAATGGCGGCAATGGAAGAAAGGGGGCCCTGGACCCCAAGCTTGCGTCCGTGCCGTACCGCCCGGCGGATCAAGCGGCGCAGCACATACCCCGCCCCCACATTGGAAGGGCTTACCGCCTTGGGGTCCCCCAGGATAAAGGTAGCGGCCCGGATATGGTCGCAGATGATTCGGACGGATTTATCCTTTTCCTGATCCGTGCCGTAGGTGTAAGAGGACGCCCCTTCTACCCCGGCAATGATGGGGGCAAAGATCTCCGTATCATAGACCGATTTCTTGCCGTTCAGGATGGTAACGGTCCGCTCTATGCCCATTCCGGTATCCACACAGGTCCGGGCCAGGGGTTCATAGCCCTCTGCGGTTTTGTTGTACTGCATGAACACGTCATTCCAGATCTCGAGCCATTTCCCGCAGGAACAGCCCGGCCCGCAGCCGGGCCCGCAGGGCTCCTTGCCCATATCGATAAACATTTCCGAGTCCGGGCCGCAGGGACCGGTGGAACCCGCGGGGCCCCACCAGTTATCTTCCCGGGGCCGGTAGCTTATGCGCTCCTCCGGAATACCCACCCGTTTCCAGATGGCGGCGGATTCCTCATCCCGGGGGACCTCCCCTTCACCCTCAAACACGGTGATCCCCAGTTTTTCTACGGGGATGCCCAGCCATTGGGGGGAGGTGAGAAATTCAAAACTCATTTCAATGGCCCCTTCCTTGAAGTAATCCCCCAAGGACCAGTTGCCCAGCATTTCAAAGAAGGTAAGATGGCTGGAATCCCCCACGGAATCGATGTCTCCGGTACGAATACATTTTTGATAATCCGTTAAACGCTTCCCCGCGGGATGATCCTCCCCAAGAAGATAGGGCACCAGGGGGTGCATCCCGGCGGTGGTAAAAAGCACCGTGGGATCATTATCGGGGAGCAAAGACTTGCCCTGGATCTGCACATGTCCCTTGGACTTGAAAAATTCGATGTATTTTGTACGAAGTTCATCAGCATTCATAATAAGCACTCCCCATAATCCCTATATTCCTCCGTAAAATTATAGTACAATACTGTTATGAAAAATAAAAGGTCTGTCCCCGCAGAAATATTGAGCCTTGCAGCCTGTGGTGCCCTTATGGGTCTTATCCTGATGGGCTGCGCCGGGGTAAAACCACAGACAGTGCCAGAGCCCCCCCAAACAGAGGATGCCCCGGATGCGGCGCTTTCTTTTGACCGGCAAAACTATACCTTCCCCGGGGATCTTCGCTTTGTCCCGGCCCCATTTTCCATTCCGGAGGCTGCCCCGGGCGTGGGGCTGGTCACGACAGAACCGGGGGACCGGGGGGCAGGCTTAAATGATGCTGAAAAGGCCCTTCTTGGGGATTCCTTCCGGGCCGCATACCTTGAGGGCCTTCTTAGGGAGGACCCCCTAATGGGGGTCCTTGGCGGCGACCGGGTCCACGGATGGCCGGCGGCGGATCCCCTGGGCTGGGTGCAAAATTGGCGGAGCGGCGTCAATTTTGCCAATTCCTGGGGAATTCCTTCCCTGATTTTGGCGGTCCAGGGGATTACCCGGAACAGGGCATTTGTGGTTCAGGGGCCTATTCTGGATCTATACGGCAGAAGCGCCGGAATAGACGGCGCCAATGGGATCCCGGGCTATGGGTATCCCTGCGGGAACGAATTTTTTTATGAGGGCGGAAGGGCCCAGCGTTTTAGCCTGGGGCTTATTACCGTGGATGGGGAGGGACAGGGCTCTTTTACACCCCAAACCGCGCCCTCCGTTCCGGCATCCCCTCCGCCCCAGCTCGGCGTGTTTCCCGGCGGGAGTTGGGCGCTCCAGGAAGATTTTCAGTCGGCCTGGAACATCAGAATGGATCAAAACGGCATCGCCATGAGCCCCGACGGCCCGGTACGGCGGATTAGCTTTTCCCAGGAACCCTGGATCATCAATACGGATACGGGGCCCGTGGAAATACGGGGCGTATATTTTCAGACCTTTGAGGGGGAAACGGAGGCGCTTATCCTGCCCGAATCTCCCGATCTATCCTTCCGGGCCAGGCTCCTCAGGGGGCCCTTCCTGGACGCCTTTCTGCTGGCTTCGAGCCGCCTTTTGCCGGGGGCCGAATCTGCCAAGGGCGGAAGGGGCGGCGCCGGTATACCGCAGATAGGGGCTGAAGACCGCTTTTCCCAGGCCCTGATCCAGGGGCTCTCCGTGTACGGCCTGCCCTTGACCGACCCCGGGCCCAGAATGGATGAAGATGTCCTTGTGGAGGCCCAGCGTTTTTCCGCGGGTTGGATGATAGGCCGGCGCTAAACCCGGGGCCTTAGAGGAGATACTGCTTCAGCTTTTTTATAAGCTCGTCCACGTCTATGGGTTTTCCCAGGTGATCATTCATCCCCACCGCAAGACACTTTTCGATATCCTCCCGGAATACATTGGCGGTCATGGCCATGATGGGGATGGTCTTGGCCCGGTCAATATCCAGGGCCCGGATGCGCCGGGTGGCCTCGAAGCCGTCCATTTCGGGCATGTGGATATCCATCAAAATAATACTATACTTTGAAGGATTTTCCTTAAACAGTTCCACCGCCTGGAGGCCGTTCTCGGCGCTGTCTATGCCAACACCGGTATCTTCCAAAAGGGAGAACACAATTTCCCGGTTAATTTCCACGTCCTCCGCCAGAAGGATCCGGAGGCCGGAGAAAATCCGGCCCTCCTGGTTTTGGTCCTCCTCCGTTTCGGCGGAAGCGGGCGTTTTGTTTTCCAGATGGGTGTTGATACAATCCACCAGCGCCGAGGAGAACAGCGGCTTGGGCACAAAGCCGTCCACCCCGGCGGCGGCGGCTTCCTCGGCGATGGTCGCCCATTCGGTGGAGGAAATCATAATAACCACTATATTCCGCCCGAATTTTTCTTTGATCTTCCTTGCCAGCTCTATGCCGTTCATCCGGGGCATCCGCCAGTCCGCAAAAACAAGATCAAAGGGCTCATCGGAGGCCGCTTCTATGAACGTATAGGCTTCAACCCCGTCGGAGGCAACCACACAGTTTATTCCCATGGACTTGGCAAAATCCTCAAAGAACTCCAGCACATCGGGGGAATCATCCACCGCCAGGATCCGCAGTTTTTGCCAATCCGTTTTTGTACTGAGCGGAGCCGCCTGGGGCGCCGTTCCCCGTTCCACGGTTATCTCAAAAATAAAGGTCGAACCCTTACCCCGTTCCGATTCAACCCAGATATCGCCGCCCATAAGCTCCACAATGCTTCTGGATATGGCGAGCCCCAGGCCGGTACCCCCGTATTTCCGGGCTATGCTTCCATCGGCCTGCTCAAACAGCGAAAAGAGCCGGTTTTGCTGTTCCGGGGAAATGCCGATCCCCGTATCGCTGACTTCGACCCGTAAGGTATCCAGGTTATCCTTAGCGGCTAATTTTTTTACCGCCAGGATAATGGTCCCCTCTTCGGGGGTAAACTTTCCCGCATTGGACAAGAGATTGGTAAGCACCTGGGCAAGCCGTTGTTCATCGGCGATGATATGCTTTGGCACGTCCTGGTCAACCCGGATGATAAGGTTCTGCCGCTTCTCGTCGATCCGGAAATTCATCACATTGGTAACCCGGAGAAGCATCTTTTCAAAATCAAATTCCGAATAGGAAAGTTCAAATTTGCCCGCTTCTATCTTGGACATATCCAGAATATCGTTGATGACCCCCAGGAGATGAACGGAAGCCTCGCTGATCTTCGCCAGGCAGTATTCCATTTTTTCCTTGTCCCGGGATGACTGGGCTATGGTGGTCATGCCGATGATGGCGTTCATGGGGGTCCGCATCTCATGGCTCATGCGGGAAAGGAAGTTGCTCTTTGCCAGGTTTGACTGCTCCGCCTGCTCCTTGGCGGTGATAAGGGCCCGCTCCAGTTCCCGTTTTTCGGTGATATCCTGGGCAATAATACCGATGCCGTTTTTCTGAATGTCGGTAATAAAGGCGGAGACCGAAAGAAGCCGGACGGTCCCGTTCTTTCGTATCAGGGGCAGCTCCACTTCATGGCTCCCGTTCTCCAATACAATGGGGATAAATTCTCCATGGATTGATTTTTTTGTCTTATCGTCAAATAAAACATCCATGCCCTTTTCTTTAAGTTCCTCAGGCGCGTATCCCGATATTTTGAGAACCCCCGAGTTGAAATACTTAAACTGTCCCTCCGGGGTTATATAGCTGATGTACTGGGGCGAGCTGTTTACAATCGAAGACATCCTGATAAGCTGCTCTTCTGTTTCATTCCGGGTAACGACCCCGGCGATAACCGTGGCAATCAATTTGACAAGATGGATATCGCTCTCTTCCCAGACCCGTTTTGCCAGACACTCATCCACGCTTAACACGCCCCAAAAGGAGCCATGGATGTAAACCGGCGCATAAACAAAGGATTTAATTCCCAGGGGGCTGATGAGCTTGTCTATGGCCGGGATTTCTTCGACATCATCACAGGCATAATAAGATTTTTGCCGGGTAATAAAAGTCTCGTAGAATATTTCCCCCGGGGCAAAGGCAAAGCTCCGTTTAGGCAGCCGGGGGACATTGTATTTTTCGTTATACCACTCATATTCAAATTCCAGCATATTGCTGTCTTTATCCAGCCGGGCCAATACGGTTTTACTCACATCCATAAATTCGCCGGTCATTTTCAAGGTATTGTTAATCAGGGTGGTCATATCATCGGTGGAAATATAACTCCGGGAAATGGCGGTCATGAGTTCCTGCTGTTCAAGCCGCCTTTTTAGCGACTTTTCGGCAGTTTTAAGGTCCGTTATATCCACACTATGCTGAAGATGGGCGTACCGCTTATCATCCCATTCAATAAGGCAGCTGGTGTTCTTATAGTACCGTCCGGTAAGGGAGTTAAGCTCCTCCCATACCACAAAGTCCCGGGGCCGCTGCTCGAATTGGGAAACAGGACAGAAGGGACAGGGCCCGGTAAAACCGAATTGAAACACCTCCCAACAGCGCCGGCCAATTACCCGGTCATCGAGTCCGTAGTGCTCCTTCATGGCGTCATTGATAAAGAGAATCTCGTAGGTCCGGGGATCGGAAACAAACAGGTAGGCCCCCATGCCGTTCAAGATGCCCTTAAACACATTGGTTGACACGGTGGATTGGTTTAACTTCTCCAGCATATCATTTATAGAGGTACAGAGGATCTGCAATTCACTGCTGCCGGCATATTGGCTTATATTCACCCGGTCATTGGTGGTAATTTTATAAATATCTTTGCTTAACCGTTCCACCGGAGACAGGAGGTAGCGGACCATAAAAAAATAGAGGCCCAGCACAAAAAGCATAAATCCGCAGATCAGGAACAGGCCCAATTTATTAAAGGTATCTCCCCCATGGACATACACAGACCGGGAGCTTTGCATCCGGAGGGAAATATCCGCCCCATAGATATCCTTTAGGGGTATGGAGATGGCCACCTCCCTGGAATTGAGCCGGTCATAGGAACTCTCCCGCGAACCGGGGGGCTCCGAAGGGACGATAATCTTAAAGGTATCAGCCTCGTAGTAGGTTAAATGCCTGAAAAAATCATTGCTCAGGATGTTCAGCAGCAGGAGGGTTCCGGCGGGATTATCCGCGGTCTTGGATGGGATAACGGGCTTAACACTCAAGAGGTAGGGGACGCCCTCATAGAGCAGGATCCCGCCGGCGCCCAGTTCTGCCATGGACTGGTGGGGGTCCCATTCGTTGATATGCCGGGTTATGACCGATTCGGAAAAACGGTTAAGGTATTCCGAAAGCCCCGCGGGCAGCGGGAGTGCTTTTTCCTGTAAGAAATCCCAGCCCTCCGCATAACAATCCCTGCCTTCCAAATCTTTGATGTATAAAAAATTGAATCCATATACCTGCAGGGGGCTGCCGTTGGGCCAGCTATTGGTAATAAAACGGGGATAATCCCCCCGGACAAACAGGACGGTGTCTTCCCAGACCGCCATATCCTCGGACATGGCGGCAATGTTTTGCCGGGCGGAATCAAACAGGCCTCTTACAACCCTGATCTGTTCATCCAGATAATCATCTTCCATCCGAATCAACATTCTGGGCATAACATTACGGAATATAGCGACAAAAACAACCGCAAAAACAGCCAAACCGACGCTAAGCAGCAAGAAAACAGTAAATCTAAGTGAAGGGGGGCCCTTTCTGTTGGGTGGTATCATTGTCATTCCTGGTTGTATTATAATGGGTTTTACCATTAGTGTATATAAAACACGTGGAAGATTCAGGGCAAAGCATTTACTCTTTATCCGGGATACATTAAATGAAGGTACACCGGTACGGTGAAAAAATTCCTTGGGGTCCTGGCGGCTGACAAAGCCATAGGGGACCCCCCAGAGGGTCCCCCCTATGGCTTTGACACCGCCACCCCACCAGGTTTTTCTCCACCGTACCGGTGCGTTTTCTTCGGGGGTATCCCGGATGCATACCAAAATATTGCCCGGTCTTTCCTTATGTGGGGGAAGAGGCGGCTCCCTGCATAATCCGGCTGCCAATCGACATATTTCCCCACCCCCTCGCTCCCCGCAAAGCCTCCATCACAGTACACGCTTTCTTCCCGCTTCACCCCACACTTTCTTCACCCTCACTCCTCACTTTCTTCACTTTCCCCGCCGCCCTTACTCGTTAGGCCGCCCTCGACCCACTTCACTCCTCACTCCTCACACTCCACACTCTCCACTCCACACTCCTCACTCCTCACTCTCCACTCTCCACTCCTCACACTCTCCCCACTCTCCACTTTAAATAAAGGTCCGGGGCGGCTGTTTTACCGCGATCCCCCGCTCATCAATGGCCTGATCCTCCCCCGCCTTGCCCGCGGCGGTTTCTGCCGGGCCCGCGGCGGCTGGGTTTGGGCCTGCGGGGGGGAGTATTTTCTTTATGCCCTCCGTGTTTTCCAGGCTCTCCAG
>JAISOR010000227.1 GCA_031275535.1 Treponema sp.
GTCTTTGGGCCGCAGGCGAGACTGCCAATCCCCAGATGCTGTATCGGGAATACCCCGGTTCGGGTAGTTCTCTTTCGCAGTGCTTTATCACTGGATTTACTGCCGGTAAAGATGCCGCAAGCAAACTTTAATCTTCTGTTATCTTAGTTTTCTTCAATCCGCTGTCCTCGGGCAGCGGATTTTTTGGGGACGCCCCCGGTATGGGAAGGAACTTCATTACCAATTCGTCTCATTTCCTCCGCGATAGCAATTGTGGGACGCCTTGCGGCGCTTGCGGCGGCAAGAAACAAGTGATGTATAGTGCTAACCGGAGAAAATGGAGAAGAATATGAAAAGCAAAAGATTGCATCTTGTTGTCGGGATTGTCATGGCTGCCTTAGTGTTAAACGCCTGTCCCAATAGTACCAACGGTAATGGCGGCGGGCCAGAGGCTTTCCCCGGCAATCCGTCCGGTACTGAAACCGGTAATGCGTTTGGGCAGGGCGGGCAGGTTTATGTAACCATTACTATGGTAGATGGCTGGATTACCGATGTTCAAGTTACCACGGAGCATGAAACAGTGGATATAGGAACACTGGCCATAGACAGGCTGCCGCTAAAGATCAAACAACAGAACGAGTATGTGCCCCTTGCCTTCCTCCCCCACTTAGGGTTCAATTAAGCTATGACCGCCGAAGAAAAGACCAGCCTTGCCCTGTTTCTGGATACCGCCGAAGATTCCCTCCGGGACGGGTACAGGAAACCCCGAAATGCCTGCGCCTTTACCGGCGATCCGCCCCCTGCCCCCCTCCCTTTGGGGATGGGGCCTTCCCGGGAAGCGGAGGGTTCCGGGGAATCGGATTCCAAGGAATCTTCCGATTCCCTGGAAAGCCTGGCCGCCGAGGTCCGGGTCTGTACCGCCTGTCCCCTGCACCGCGCCAGACTCAAGGCGGTCCCCGGCGAGGGGGCGGCCCGGCCCCTGGTAATGGTTATCGGGGAAGGTCCCGGCGCGGATGAAGACGCCTCGGGCCGGCCCTTTGTGGGAAGGGCGGGACAACTCCTGGATAAGATGCTCGCCTCCATCGGCCTCTTCCGGGAGCGGAACTGCTTTATCGCCAATGTGGTAAAATGCCGTCCCCCGGGCAACCGGGACCCCCAGCCGGAAGAAATCGCCGGATGCGCCCCTTTTCTGGCCCGGCAGATCCGCCTCCTTCAGCCCCGGCTAATCCTGAGCGCGGGGAAGGTCGCCACCCAGGCCCTGCTCCATACCGCCGAAGGCATCGGCAGGCTCCGGGGGCGTTTTGCCGAATACCGGCTCCCGCAAAGCGGGCCTTCGGAGGCCGCGGCCATCCCCCTGCTGCCCACCTATCACCCCAGCGCCCTTCTGCGGGATGAATCCCTGAAACGCCCCGCCTGGGAGGATCTGAAAACCCTGCGGGCAAAACTCTCGGAACTTGATGAACAGTATGCCCTTGCCATGGATGGAAGCCCGCAGGTATGAGCCCCCCCTATGTGGACCTCGTTTTTAATATCCCCCTGTACCAAAACCAGGTGTACACCTACCGGACGGATCCCAAGGGAGAGGCCGCCCTGGGGAAACGGGCCATGGCGCCCTTTGGCAGGCGGGAGGTTCTGGGCTATATCATTGGGGAACGAAACGAGGCCCCCGCGGGGATCGACGGGACCGGCATTAAGGCGATTCGCCGGGTGGTGGACGGGAAGCCCCTCTTTGATCCGCCGCTAATTGAGCTGGCCCAATGGATGGCCTCCTATTACTTCTGCGGCCTGGGGGAAGCCCTGGGGGCGATGATCCCCTCGGGAAGGCGTACCGGCCTGTATTCGACCTTTGCGGATACCGAAGAACTCCTCCGGGAGGTCCCGGAACTTTCCGCGGAACAGGAACGGGCCCTGGAGGCCGTCCTCTCGGAACCCGGCCCTTCCCTGTTTTACCTTTACGGCATCACCGGTTCCGGCAAGACCGAGGTGTTTCTCCGGGCCGCGGAATCCATGCTGGGGCAGGGAAAATCGGTCCTCTACCTGGTGCCGGAAATTTCCCTGACCCACCAGACCGCGGAGGCCATAGGCCGGCGTTTTGGGGCCGCGGCGGCCACCATCCATTCGGGGATGAGTCCCAGCGCCCGGCTTACCGAATGGGTCAGGATCCAAACCGGGGATGTCCGCATTGTGGTGGGCCCCCGGAGCGCGGTCTTTGCCCCGGTAAAGGACCTGGGGCTTATCATCATTGATGAAGAACACGACGGTTCCTATAACTCGGGAAACACCCCCCGGTACCATGCCCGGCAGGTGGCCATGCGCCGCTGTTCCCTTTCCGGCGCCCGGCTGCTTATGGGCTCCGCCACGCCCTCGGTAGAAGCCTGGAAGCTTATGGGGGAAGGGGGCATCCGGCGACTGGATTTAACCCGCCGGCTCTCCGGGGGCAGCCTGCCGGAGATAGTCCCCGTCAGCCTGGAACATACCGAAGGCTGCCTGAGCCGGGAATTAAAAGAGGAGATCCGAAAAACCGCCCAAATGGGCAGGCAGAGCATCCTCTTTCTCAACCGCCGGGGTTTTGCCTATTTTTACCACTGCCATGACTGCGGCTATGAATTAAGCTGCCGCCGCTGTTCGGTATCCCTGACCTATCACAAGAACAAGGGCCGGGCCGTGTGCCATTACTGCGGATATTCGGTGGTTCCCCCAAAAGCCTGTCCCCAGTGCGGATCCCTGGAGGCGGGTTTTACCGGGTTCGGTACGGAAATGATAGAGGAAGAGGTCCGCCGGACCTTTCCCGATCTGCGTATCCGCCGGGCCGATGCGGATACCACGGGCCGGAAGGGAAGCCTGGAAGAAACCCTGGACATCTTCAAGGCCGGGGGTATTGATATACTCCTGGGAACCCAGATGGTGGCCAAGGGCCTCAACTTTCCGGGGGTCCGCCTGGTGGGGGTGGTGCTGGCGGATACGGGCCTGCACCTCCCGGACTTCCGGGCCGCGGAGCGGACCTTCTCCCTCATCGTCCAGGTGGCGGGCCGGGCGGGCCGCTACTTTCCCGACGGAAAGGTGATAGTCCAGACCCTGCGGCCCCAGGACCCGGTGATCAACCGGGCCTGCGTTCCGGATGTGGAGGGCTTCTTTGCCGCCGAGCTTGCCCAGCGGAAAGCGCTGGACTTTCCCCCCTACACCAGGCTTATCCGCTTTACCATCCGGTCCAAGGAGGCGGAAAAAGCCGACCGGGCCATAAACCGCCTGGCGGCCATTGCCCGCCCCCTCATACCCCGGGACGGAGATATCCTGGGCCCCGCGGAGTGCCCCATCGGACTCATTGCCGGGAACCACCGGCGGCAGATCATCCTTCGGTCCAAGACCATGGGCCCCCTCCACGGCGCGGCCCGGGCCATCCTGGACAGTTACGAAAAAGGCAAGGACAGCCGGGTCTATCTGGAAGTCGACGTGGACCCCGTAAGCCTTTTATAGAGAGTGTGTGTGGAGAGTGACAGTGGGGAGAAATTTGTCGATTGGCAGCCGTATTATGCGGGGAACCCCGGAGAAATGGTACCGGTACGGTGGAGAAAAACCTGGTGGGGTGGCATCAGACCAGGGTCTGTCGGACCAAGGTCCGGAGTAAAAGCCACAGGGGGGCCCCTTCTGGGGGCACCTATGGCTTTTACTCCGCCACGCCCTGAAAAGCACGTGATAACGTGTTGA
>JAISOR010000252.1 GCA_031275535.1 Treponema sp.
CGGATCAGCTTTCTGCTGAACCAGCGGGGGGGCCCCGGAACGGCCTTTACCCATCACGGGTCCCTTTCCAAGGAGGTCCGCCGGGGGGTGGAAGAACGGCTTGCCCAGGGACGGCTGCCCTGTGTGGCGGCCACCGGTTCCCTGGAACTGGGGATAGACATTGGCAGCGTGGAAGAGGTGATCCTGGCGGGAACCCCCGGCGCTTCCGTTACGGCCCTGCAGCGCATCGGCCGGTCCGGCCACGGGGTGGGAATGACGAGCCGGGGGAGGCTTATCCCCCTTCATGGGATGGATCTGATCCTTGCCTCCGCCATGGGGTCCGCGATCCGGGACCGGGACATTGAAGAGACCGGGCCTATAGAAAATCCCCTGGATATCCTGGCCCAGATCATCCTTGCCCTCTGCGTAGAAAAAGAGCGGACCCGGGAAGAACTTTACCATATTATACGGGGATTTTTTGTCTTTAAAAGCCTGCCCCGGGATTCCTTTGACCGTACCCTTAAGATGCTGGCGGGGATCTATGATTCCTCCCGGATCCGGGACCTGAAACCCCGGCTCTATCTGGATGGGGAAACCGGGGTCCTCAGCGCCGCCGCCGGGGCCCTTCCCCTGCTCTATTCCTCCGGCGGGGTTATCACTAACCGGGGGAACTACTCCCTGCGCCTCCCTGACGGCGTTAAGTTGGGGGAACTGGATGAGGAATTTGTCTGGGAGCGGCGGCTGGGGGACAGCTTCGAGTTCGGTTCCCAATTCTGGACCATCGTTTCCATAGGGTCCGAGGCGGTGGAGGTGAGCCCCCTGGGGAGGCCCACGGACTTCACCCCCTTTTGGAGGGCGGAAACCGTGTTCCGCAGCCCCCTCTTGGTCCGGCGGGTCCTGGACTTACTGGACCTGGCCCAATCGGGGGGCCTGGAAAAGCTGGACCATGCCGGGATTGGACTTTCCCCGGAAGCCTTTCAGGAACTGAGGGGTTTTATCGATAAACAGCAAAGGGCCCAGGGCCGGATCCCCCTGCCGGGGAAGGGCTTTATCCCCCTGGAGATCATCGACGATCCGGTCAACCGGGGGGACGCTTATTCGGTGGTGATCCACGGCTTCCGGGGCGGGGCCGTACACTACCCCCTGGCCATGGCCCTGGGGGAGGAACTGGAAGGGGCCCTGGGCCTCCGGGTAGAGATCTTCCCCGATGACAACGCCATCCTGCTCCTCCTCCCCCGGCTTAGGGACGGGATGCCGGAGACGCTTATCAAGGGGGCCCTGGAACGTTTGGGCGATACCCGCCGGGCTTTCAGGCAGTTCTGCCTGCGGCTTGAATCATCGGGGAGCTTCGGCGCCGCATTTCGGGAAGCGGCGGAACGCTCCCTCCTCTTGCCCAGGGCGGCCTTTGGCAGGCGCAGTCCCCTGTGGATAACCCGGCAGCGGGCCAAGCGGCTCTTCGATATGGTCTCCGCATACAGGGATTTCCCCGTCACCGCCGAGGCCTGGCGGACCTGTCTGGAAGACCGGTTCGACATAGGGGGTTTTACGGAACTTTTGGAGGATATCCGGGAGGGCCAGGTGGGGTTCTCCTTTTTCAGAACCCGGGAGCCCAGTCCCTTTGCCCGGAACATGATCTGGCAGGAAACCAATGCCCTTATGTACCAGTACGACGAAAGGCCGGAGCTGCGGAACCGGCAAAATTTCCGGGAGCCCTCCCTGGCGGACCGGGTCATTACGGAGGCCCTGGGGAACGCCGCGGCCCGGCCCCCCCTGCCCGCGGGGCTGATCGCGGATTTTACCGCCCGGCTCAGGCGGGAACTCCCCGGCTGGGCCCCGGATGACGCCCTGGGGCTCTGTGAATGGGTAAAGGAACGGATCGCCATTCCCCTGGACGAATGGGAGACCCTTATGCGGGCCCTTCCCCCGGAACTCCGGGCCGCCTGCGGGGAGGACCCCACCCTGGGGGGCAGGATCGGCCTTACGGTCCGGCAGGGGGCGGCCCTCCCTTCCATGGTCCACCGGGAATGGAAGAAAACCTGGCAGGAAGAATCCCTTGCCCAGCTTGGCCCCTGGCTTCGTTACGAGGGCCCCCTGGACCTTGCCCGGATTGCCGCCCTCTTCGGCGCCTCCCCGGCGGAAACGGAGGGCGCGGTGGACGCCCTGGTGGAAGCGGGGGAACTGGTCCGGGATGTGGCGGCCCTCCCCGGGGAAGGCCGGGAAACTCCGGCGGATCAGGGAGCCGCCCTAGTCTGCGACCGGGAAAACCTGGAACTCCTCCTCAGGCTTTCCCGCCGGCGGGCCCGGCCGGTGGTCCGGGAACGGCCCGCGGCCCTGCTTGTCCCCTACCTGGCCCGGCGGCAGGGGATCCTGGGAAGTCCCGGCCCCTCCGAAGCAGGGCCGGAGGCTTCCGGGGGCCCGGATACCGCCAAACCCTGGGAAAGACTCGCCGGCCTTTCCGGCGCGGTAAAACTATGGGAGACCGATTTCTTCCCCGCCCGGGATCGGGCCTATAGGCCGGAAAACCTGGATCGGGAACTGGCGGCGGGGCGGCTCCTCTGGTACGGCCGGGGGAGGGAACGGGCCGCGTTCTGTGTTCCGGAGGATATGGACCTGGTCTTTCCTGAAGGGAACCGGGGCCTCCCCGCGCCGGAGCTTCCGCCCGGCTTCTTCCACAGGCCCCGGACCTTCTGGGAGGTAAAGGAAGCGCTGGGGCTGGACAGCCCTGCCACCGTAAAATTCCTCTGGCAGGAGGCCTGGGCGGGCCGTTTAAGCGCCGATTCCTGGGAACCCCTGCGCCGGGGCATTGAAGGGCGCTTCGCCATGCGGGAACTTTCTAAGGATCTTCCCGAGCCGCGGGAAGGTCCCCGCCGCCCCGGCTCTCCCTACCGGCGCATCCCCCGGGCCCTCCGGGACCGCTGGCGGGGAGGGCCTCCGGCGCCGGGGGCCTGGTTTTCCCTGGCCGCGGATGAGCCCCCCGCCGGCCTTGACCCCCTGGAGGAGGAAGAACTGGACCGGGACCGGGTCCGGCTGCTCCTCTCCCGCTGGGGGGTCCTCTGCCGGCCCCTTTTGGAGCGGGAAGAGGCCCCCCTCTCCTGGGCGCGGCTCCTCCCGGCCATGCGCCGCCTGGAGCTGGCGGGGGAACTGGCCGCGGGCCGTTTCTTTGCGGGCATCAATTCCCTTCAGTTCGCGTCCCCCTCCATCCTGGGAGAACTGGCAGGGCTGGAATCGGAAAGGCGGATATACTGGATGAACGCCGCGGACAGCGCCAGCCCCGCGGGGCTGGACATAAGCGGGATGGACCGCCGGCTCCCGGCCCGGCTTCCCGGCTCGCGGCTCTGCTTTAGGGGAGCGGAACTCCTGGCCCTTTCCGGCCGGGAAGGGAAAACCGTAAGTATCTTTATAAACCCCGAAGATCCCGATCTGAGCGAGGCCCTGGCCTTCCTGGGCTTTCCCCTCAGGAGGCCCGTACACCCGGAACGGAAGCTAAGCATAGAAACCATCAATGAAAAAAGCGCGGCCCTGAGCCCCTATGGGGAGGCCCTTAAGGCCATGGGCTTTCTGCCGGACCGGGGAAAATTGATACTTTGGGGGTGAAGA
>JAISOR010000297.1 GCA_031275535.1 Treponema sp.
TATGCCTTTTTATCTTGTTTCAAAATAGGGCACCCTTGCGTCAATTTACCAAACTATTACTATTGCTTAGTAAACCTATTCGGGACACCTTCAACACCACTTCCCTCCCCACTTCACCCTTCACTCTCTACACTCTCTTCCTGTATACTACCCCCATGGACAGCAGCGGACGGTTTACGGTTTCGGAGCTAACGGAGCGGATTAGGGAAAACCTTGAAGGGGCCTTTGGGCAGATCCGGGTGGAGGGGGAATTATCCAACTGCCGGCCTTCGAGTACGGGGCACCTTTACTTTACCCTCAAGGACGCCGGGGCGGCTATTTCCGCGGTGATGTTCAAAAACCGGCTGCGGGGCCTTTCTTTTGAACCTAAGGATGGGATGCTCCTGCGGGTCAGGGGGAGCCTCTCGGTGTATGCCCAGCGGGGGACCTATCAGATTATTTGCGAGGAGATTGAAGAGGCCGGTGCCGGGGATATTCTGGCCCTGCTGGAAAAACGGAAGCGCCGGTTTGCCGAGGAGGGGCTCTTTGACGGGGACCGTAAACGGCCCCTGCCCCGTTTTCCCGGAACCCTGGGGGTGGTCAGTTCCCCCACCGGCGCGGCGGTCCGGGATATCCTCAATATAATGAGCCGCCGGGCGCCGGGCTGCAGGGTGGTCATCCTCCCCGCCCCGGTGCAGGGGGCCGACGCGGCCCCCATTATCGCCCGGCGTATAGAACAGGCAAACCAGTGGGCTTTGGCGGAGGTCCTTATCGTGGGCCGGGGGGGCGGCTCCCTGGAGGATCTGCTCCCCTTTTCGGAAGAGCCGGTGGTCCGGGCCGCGGCGGCGTCGGCGATCCCGGTGGTAAGCGCCGTGGGCCATGAGATAGACTGGGCCCTTTTGGACTATGCGGCGGACCTCCGGGCCCCGACCCCGTCGGCCGCGGCGGAACTGGTAAGCCAGGGCTGGTATGAAGCCCCGGATCTGGTCCGGGTCCAGGAGGAGCATATCAGCCGGATCATGGCGGCCCGGATAGACCGGGCCCGGCTGCTCTTAAAGCCCTTTAGTGCGGAAGATCTGGAATACCGGTTCCGGGCCATCCTCCAGCCCCGGCTGGTACGGTTCGATGACGCCAAGGAGGCCCTGCTGGAGGCCCTGGAGGGCCGTATCGCCGATCTGCGCCGGCGGCTGGAGCTGGCCCGGCAGGGGCTGGAGGCGGCGAATCCCCAGGCCATCCTGGAACGGGGTTTCTCCGTAGTCCTCCACGGGAAAACCGGGAAGGCGGTCCACCGGTTTGACGAGGTCCGGCCCGGGGACCCCCTTATCATACGGCCCCGGGAAGGGCTGATCACCGCCCGGGCCGAAGGGGCCCGGGCACAGGAAACGGTTCCTGCGGGATCTTAATGGGAGGGAAAATTGAAAAACTTTGAGGAACGGCTGGAACGGCTGGAAAAATTGGGGGTGGATATACGCAAATCCGATATTCCCCTGGACGAGGCCTTGAAGTCCTTTGAGGAGGGCATCAAGCTGGCCCGGTCCCTGGAAAAAGATCTGGAGAAGGTGGAAAGCCGGATCGAGGTCCTTATGAACAGCCCGGAGGCCAAGGCCGGGGAAAGCCCGGAACTGGACCTCTTTGACGATTCGGAGTAGGCCATGGGAAACCCGATTCTGATACTGCCCCCGGAGGAGGCCCGGAAAATCGCCGCCGGGGAGGTAATCGACCGGCCCGCGGCCCTGGTTAGGGAATTGCTGGACAACGCCATAGACGCCGGGGCGGGGTCCATCGAACTGGTCATTGAGGAGGGCGGAATCCGCCGGACCGAGGTAAACGACGACGGCGGCGGCATGACCAGGGAAGATCTGGATATCTGCTGGCAGACCCATGCCACCAGCAAGATCCGCTCCCTGGAGGACCTGGATACCGCCGAAACCCTGGGCTTCCGGGGAGAGGCCCTGGCCGCTATGGCCGCGGTCTGCAAGCTGGAGATCCTTACCAGCACGGACGGCAGGGAGGCCTGGCGGCTCGAAATCGGCCCCGGCGGGGACGGGCAGCCCCGGATCACCGGGGCAAACAGGGCCAGGGGGACCAGCGTCCGGGCCCTGGGACTCTTTGACGCGGTTCCCGCCCGGAAGCGGTTTTTAAAACGGGAGGGCAGCGAGGCCCTCCTTTGCAGACAGGCTTTTATCGACAAGGCCCTGGCCTTTTTTACCCTGAATTTCCGTTTTACCCAGGACGGGAAACTTAAAATCTTCTTTCCCGCGGTATCCACCCGGCGGGAACGGTTTGCGGCGGCCCTTTTGAATAATACGGAAGGGACCTTTCTCCATGAAATAAGCCTGCAGGAACCGGGTTTTTCCGTTACCCTGGTGATCGGCGGGCCCGAATTGTACCGCCAGGACCGGCGGCAGCAATATGTCTTTGCCAATGGCCGGCGGATCCAGGATTATTCCCTGCTTCAGGCCATGGAATACGGCGTCCAGGGATGGTTCCCCAATGGGGTCCATCCGGTGGGGGCGGTTTATGTGGATATCGATCCCGCGCTGGCGGACTTTAATATCCACCCCGCAAAGCGGGAGGTCCGGTTTAAGGATTCCGGGGCCATCCACCATGCGATTACCACGGCCCTGCGGGACTTTATGCGCCGCCGGGGCATTGCCCGTTTACGGGACCCCGAAAGGGAAACCGCCCAGGCCGAATTCTACGGTTTCCGGGGCGGCTCCTCCGGTGGGGGCAGGGCCTATCCCGCGGAGAACCCGGCCCTCCGGGAGGGCTTCTACGGCCCGGCCCGGGAACCGGCGGCCCTGGCCATGACGGCCCTGCTGGAGGGCTTCCGGGATTTTGCGCCCCTCCCGGGGCGGGGCCGGAGGGACGGGGACGGGGTTTCCGAAGCCTTCCCGGATTACGGTTTTTCCGCGGGGGAAACCGGCGGGGAACAGGAAAACAGGCGGACCCCGTTCCGGTTTGTGGGAAGGCTCTTCAATCTCTTCATCCTTATTGAAAGGGGGGAACGGCTCTTTATTATCGACCAGCACGCCGCCCATGAACGGATCCTCTTTGAACAGTTCCTCTCCAAGGCGATTCCCATCCAGGAACTTTTAGTGCCCATCCCCTTTACCACCGACAGCGAAGAGGATGATCGGTTCCTCTCCCTCCGCCGGGGGGAGCTAAAAAAGCTCGGCATTGTCATTGAGGGGGACGGCCAGGGGGCCTGGCAAATTGAGGCCCTGCCGGTGGACTGGCGGCTGGGGGATGCGGATACGGTGGAGGAAATTCTCAAACTCAGGACCGCGGGGGAAGATATGGCCCGGCGCTGGGCCGCCACCCTTTCCTGCCATGGCGCAATCAAAGACGGGACCTATCTGGACGAAAGCGCCGCCCTGGCCATGGCGGAGGCCTCCTTTGGGCTGCCGGAACCCCGCTGCCCCCATGGACGGCCCATCTGGACCGAAATAAGCCGGGAAGAGCTTTTTCGGGCGGTCCAGAGGACCTAAGGAGCAGGCAGGGGCAAGCGGCGATGAGCGGCCGGCTGGGCCGGCCCGCCCATCAGCGCCCCTTAGGGGTTTTCCCTTAATTCATGCAGTTCCTTGAGGTTCCGCAGCTTAAAGGTCGCCTTTTCCTGGATCTGCCGCACCCGTTCACGGGTTATCCCCAGCAGTTTCCCCGTTTCTTCCAGGGTCAGGGGCCCTTCGCCGGCAAGGCCGAACCGGAGCTGGATAATCTTCATCTCCCGTTCCGAAAGGTGGGAAAGGATATCCTCCATGGTCTCCTGGAGGGTCATGGAAAACACCAGTTCAAAGGGCTCTTCCATGGTATCATCCTTAATCAGATCCGCCAGGCGGGTCAGGTTTCCATCATCCACAATGGTATCCAGGCTGGTAGTTTCCTGGGAGAGCTTGATAATCTCCTTTACCTTGGAAATGGGAATGCCCAGATATTCGGATAATTCTTCCTCGCTGGGGTCCCGGCCCAGATCCTGGGTCAGTTGTTTAGCCACAAAGTAACACTTTTTTATGGTATTCAACATGTGGATAGGGATACGAATAACCCGGCCCTTATCGGCGATACTTTTGATGATAGCCTGGCGAATCCACCAGGTGCCATACGTAGAAAAACGGCAGCCCCGGGTATAATCGAAGCGTTCCACCGCTTCAATAAGCCCGATATTCCCCTCATCAATCAGATCCAGGAGGCTTAATCCCCGGTGCTGGTAGTTCTTTGCGATGGAAACCACCAGCCTGAGATTGGAATTGATCATCCGGTTTTTATAGAGCAGGAGGGAATCATCGAGGATGGCCCGCTCCCTTTTATAATTCCCGTCCTCCGGATTTGCCGTATAGGCAATATCAAGTTCCTGGAGCCTGGTCCGCAGGGTTACAATTTTCTCCCCAATGGACTGCTCTTCCTGAACCGTTAAAAGGGGGAATTTGGAGATTTGCTTAAAGTACAACGCCAAAGGATCCGTTTCTTTTGCGGGTTTTGCCTTTTTAATGGTCTTTGCCGTATGGGGATTTTGTACTCTTTTTTTAACCAAATTATCCGATCCAATATCGCTCATGAGATGTAACATGGCCCCTTTTTTTCGTCCAATCCGCTTTCTTTTTTCAGTAACCGTTGTTTTTGACATAATACCACCCTTTCCAGGCATTTTCTATTTTTTTATTGTTTTTTTTTGATTAAAATGAAAATCCGTCAACCCTCATGCCCGGGGGGCTTTTGCGGGATCTATGGGGCTGTTATTCCGGTACACTAAAAAGAACAGTTGAGGCTTTTCCGATACCCCATCGATACCCAGCCTTCCAAGTTCCGTTCCCGGCACAACCCGGTCCCCCTCTTTTACCGACAGACTTTCACAACCGCCGTATACGTATAAATATCCTCCTGTTACCTGAATTATTGCCACCCTGCCAAATCCACGGTAGGGCCCGGCGGATACTACGGTTCCCTGGGTAAGGCTCTTTACCGGCTCAGAGCGTTCCCCCATAAGAACCACGCCGCTTAATTTTCCCGTCATATAAGAAATCGCCTTGGCATTTACCGGCCACCGGACGGAGGCGTCCACCGCCCTGGCCACGGTTGACCGGGCCTCGGCAGGCTCCCCTCCGGCCATAGAAGTTCCCCCCTCCGCCGGGGAAGCCGCCGGGGGAACCGTCCCCACGGCGGAAGCCGCCTGGGGAATACGCAGGGTATCCCCCACTTTAAGGACATAGGCGGCCGGTAAATTGTTGGCGTTCTGCAGCGCCTGCAGGGTAATTTCGTAGCTCCGGGCTATACCATAGAGGGTTTCGCCCCTGGAGACCCGGTGTTCAATAAAGGCCCCAGCAGAAGGCCCGGAGGGAGAAACCGTTCCGGGTATTTTGATCCGCTGGCCTACCTGAATTTTCCGGGGATCGTCGATACCGTTAAGGTCCAGGACCTCCTGAAAATTCACCCCGTAAGAACGGGCTACAGAATAAATCGTCTCCCCCTTCTGCACAATATGAACCCTTTCTTCAGCGATAACCAGGACCGCCGCCGCCGCCAAAAAAAGCCATAAAAAACGATACCGCACGTTCATATTGATACAATATCGGTATTTTTGCCTCTTTTTATTATACTAAGAGATATATACCCCCGCCGGGCCGCTTACGCAAGCTGTTTTTTTAAAAAAACCTTAGGTTGTTGTAAAATACTACAAAAAATCATATATAACGACAAAAACCAGACAGG
>JAISOR010000082.1 GCA_031275535.1 Treponema sp.
CCTCTGTCAATACCGGCCAAGCCGGACAATGGCACAACTCCTTAGCTGGGCAGATTTTTTCAATAGAAAAAATCTGTATTCGACCGCTCTCGCACCGCTCCAAAGAAGTTACTTATATATCTATTTTAAAGAATATTCCTATATTCAGGAATATCTTTAGTTACTCTGTCAACACCGGCCAAGCCGGACAATGGCACAACTCCTTAGCTGGGCAGATTTTTTCAATAGAAAAAATCTGTATTCGACCGCTCTCGCACCGCTCCAAAGAAGTTACCTATATCTATATTAGAGATATTCCTAATTTCTTCAAGGAATATCCCTTAAATTCCTCTGTCAACACCAGCCAGGCCGGACAATGCACAACTCCTTAGCTGGGCAGATTTTTTCAACAGAAAAAATCTGATTCGACCGCTCTCGCACCGCAGGAGCAGGGGGGATTCGGCTTCCGGGCGTTTGCTCCTGCAAACGCCCTCCAGCCCGCCTCCGCGCTCCCCGGCGCGTCCTGCGCCGGCTCTATCCGTTACAAGGCTTACGCCTTGGCTTCTTTACCGAGCGCTCCGGTTCGAATCCCCCCTCATCTTTCCGGCTTCTGGGGCCTTATCTGCCAACGAAAGTTGCTAATGGCAGTTTATTACCCCCCTATCGGAGCAGGGGGGATTCGAACCCCCGGAGCCCTCGCGGGCTCAACGGTTTTCAAGACCGCCTCCTTAAACCGCTCGGACACCGCTCCATGACAATTATTAAAGATAAATGATACTGAATCTTATGTCAAGGCAGGATAAACGCATAGAAGGTTCGCCGAAGGGAAATTAGACGTGGCGCAATGCGCCCTGAATCCCTAAATCTGCCCTATTTCCTCAATAGAAAGCCCGGTTCCCCGGATTATCTGATCAACAGACACACCAATTTTCTTCAAATTCCGGACGATTTCCCGCCTTTCTTCCTCCCGGACGCGGACCTGGGGAACTTGTATAGCGAGTCCGGGGATTCATCGAGGGACCGGTCCGGGGAAAACCCATGCCGGCCCCGGAGCCCGGTGGCTTTAACCGAATCTCTTAGACGCCGATAGAAGGGCCCCCAAAACCATAAGATGGGCCGCTAATCCCTGTAGATAGGTCCAGCCGTTTCCCTGGCGGAAAAGAGAATTCCGCTGGTTTATGGGATTGATAATATCCACTAATACGATATACACGATCCATATAATTACAAAGATAAACAGGACCAATTCGGTATACTGGATTCGAATGGAAAAAAGTTCCAAAAGCAGAAACACCCCGGCAACGATGGCGCAGACAGAAAAAATTATGCTCAAAACTGAAGGAAAATCCCCCCGGCCAAAAATTGTCCTGACTACCTTAGCCAGCTCGCTTCTGTCACCGGAAAATCCTAAAACTCCGTCGACGAATAGATACAACGCAACGGAAATTTGCAAAAGAAAAAGACCGATACTTCGATTCATTTTATACTCCCCAATAAAAAATGCATGGCAGGTTTCTGGCAATTTTGGTTTTTAGAAACCTTCTCCCCCTATAATATAACTATTGTACCCCATATTATCGAAATTGCAAGCCCGGTTTAAATGGCCCGGCCGCAGCAATGTTTGTATTTTTTTCCGCTTCCACAGGGACAGGGTTCGTTCCGTCCAACCTTTGGGACGGCGCGGACTATGGTTTGGGGTACGATGTCCCCGTCTTCATACAGCCACCGGCCATCTTCTTTCTTAAACCGCGCCCGTTCATGGTGAACGTCCTTTAGGCCATCCCGTTCATAGGCGGCCTCAAATTCCACGGTCCCTTCGGTATCCGCGGGACCGCCCTGGAAAACCGAGAGGATCTTAAGGCCCTGCCACCGGGACTTCTCACTCCAGGCCCGGGTCTGCTTAACGTCAATTTCCGATTTTTCGTTTTTGATACAGGTACCGATGATGTAATCAATGGCATGTTCCACATAGGCGGTATAACGGCTGCGCATAAGAGCTTCCGCAGTGGGGGGCTTTTGGGCGCCCAGGATATAGGGCTCGCAGCATTCGCCATAGGAACGGCCCGAACCGCAGGGACAGGATTTCATCAAATACTCCTTTGGGATAACACATCCAAGAGGGCGGAACTATCCGCGGGAATGGTCCGGGATTCCGGGGTCCGTTCCATGGCTCTTTTAAGGGATGGGGGAACCGGAACAGGGCCGGTCAGGGGTTCCACGGTCTCCGCAAACTTTGCCGGATGGGCGGTGGCCAGGACCGCCAGGGGCTCTGGGGTCAGAAGCTGTTTTTCCCCCAGGCTGTCCACCGCCCGCCACCCTACGGCGCCGTGGGGTTCGAGGAAATAAGCGCAGCCGGCGTGGACCCCGGCTATGGTTTTACGGGTATCATCATCGGAGACAGAGACGCCCAGGATACGGTCCCGCATTTCTTCCAGGGACCAGTGGGAACTCATCCGTTCAAAGTTACTGGGCGCGCCCACGTCCATGGCATTGGAGATGGTCGCCTGGGAAGGCCGGGTTTGGTAGTTTCCGCTCTCCAGATAATCCGGAACGGTTTTGTTGATATTCGTAGCGGCGATAAACCCCTTGATGGGGGCGCCCATCTTCATGGCATAGAGCCCGGCGGTGAGATTCCCGAAGTTGCCCGAGGGCACACAAAAGGTAAGGGGCCTTCCCGCGGAGGGCAAAAAGCCCCCCCGGAACGGACCGGAAGCGCCCGGTGCGCCCCCCCTTATCCGGGGGCTGGCCTCTTCATCCCCGTCGGTGCGGCCCGCAAAGGCGCGGCCCGAGGCGGCGGCATAATATACCGCCTGGGGGATAAGCCGGGCGACGTTGATGGAGTTGGCCGAGGAGAGGACCAGCCGTTTTCGCAGGGCCCCGTCCCCAAATGCGGCCTTTACCAGACGCTGGCAGTCGTCGAAGCTGCCCTCCACCGCCAGGGCGGTAATATTCCCCCCCAAGCCGGCGATCTGCCGTTCCTGCAAGGGGGATACCCGGCCTTTGGGGTACAGGACCGTTACGGAAATGCCGGGGATGCCGTAAAAGCCGTCCGCCACGGCGCCCCCGGTATCCCCGGAGGTGGCCACCAGGATATGCAGGGGTTTCTCCTCCCCCCGGCGAAGGTAGGAAAAGGCCCGGGCCATGAACCGGGCGCCAAAATCCTTGAAGGCCGCGGTGGGACCGTGGAACAATTCCAGGACCAGCCGGTCCCCCACGGGGATCAGGGGCGCCCGAAAGGGGTAGGCCGCATGGACCAGCTCATCCAATACCCCATCGGGTATCTCGGGGTGGACATAGGGTTTGATGGTTTCAAAGGCAATGTCATGGAACTCCATGGTTCCCAGGGAAGTCTGTACCGGCCGGGGATAGGGGGGGATTACTTCGGGGACAAAGAGCCCGCCGTCGGGGGCCAGGCCGGTTAAAGCCGCCGCTGCAAAACTGACCGGTTCCGACCGGCTTCTGGTGCTGTAGTAACGCATAAATCACCTTACCTGGGAAATGGCCCCCCGCCCCTAAAGGGCGGGCATGGACCCGCTTGAGAATCCGCTTACCGTAAGCCTATCACGGTTAAAAGGCGCCGCCAAGTATTCCCCCCTGAATATCCGGGAGAATTTCCAGGGCCCGGGTAAAATCAAAACCTTCTATTTGTTTTATCAGATCCGCGGTTTTGCCGTTTAGGGCCGGGAAGGTCGTTTTTATTTCCCCCAACAGGGTAAGACTACTGGTATTACCGGACTCCAGAAGGGGCTTGAGCCGCCTGATAAGATCCATGGTTCTTTCATGATCCGGCGTATCATTACCCGCCGGATCAGACTCGGGAATCTCCCGGGCCAGGGGGGCCAGCTCTTTCATCACGGCGCCCAATGCAAGTTCAAGATCCGGCATCTGCCGCCGGGCGCTGATAA
>JAISOR010000128.1 GCA_031275535.1 Treponema sp.
CGGAGAACCCGGATAACAGCTTCTTCCTCTTCTTTTCCCACAAAGGGACGGGAAAAGGGAATCTCTTCAATAGCCATAGACTTCTTCCGCGGAGGCCTTGGGCCGGATCAGGCTGGGGATGGCCGCCTCCAGGGTATGCCGCAGGAGCTTACTGTTCCGGTACATCCCGGGCTTTTCGGGATCAAAGCGGCAGATGGGGCCTAGTTTTTCCATAAGCGCCTCCAAATTCAAGGCCAGGGGCTTAACCCGTTCCACCCGGCGGATCCGGGGGAACCCGGTATCCACCGGGGATTCATCCCGGGCCCAGAGGTCCTCGTCCAGCCGTTCTCCGGGCCGCAGCCCTATATATTCGATTTTAATATCTTCCTCGGGTTCAAATCCATAGAAACGGATCATCTGTTCCGCCATGTCCCGGATGCGGACCGGGTCGCCCATATCCAGAAGGTAGAGGTTCCCGTTTTCCCCAACCCCGCCGGCCTTGAGTACCAGGGAACAGGCTTCGGGGATGGTCATGAACCAGCGCCGCATATCGGGATGGGTAATGGTCACGGGGCCTCCCTTTTCGATCTGTTTCTGGAAGAGGGGCATGATAGATCCCCGGGAGCCCAGGACATTGCCGAACCGGACCACCATAAAGTTTAAATCCCCGCCGGCCTCCGCTTCCCTTAAAACCAGCCTTTCGCAGAGGTACTTGGAGGCGCCGTAGACCGATACGGGGTCTACGGCCTTATCGGTGGTGATAAGGACGAAGCGTTTTACCCCGTGCTTCCGGGCGGAGCGGACAAGATTCGCCGTACCCAAAAGGTTGTTCTCTATGGCCGCCACGGGGTTTTCTTCCATCATGGGGACATGTTTATAGGCCGCCGCATGGAAGATGACATCCGCCTTGAGCCGGCCCGTGATGTAATCGATATAGTCCCCATCCTTCAGGTCCCCGATGATGGGCACCAGGGTCGCCTTTTCACCTACCCCCTCGTCCTGGAGGAGCCTAAGCTCCCGGTCTATCTGGTAAATCGAATTTTCCCCATGACCGAAAAGGTAGAGCCGGGACGCCCCCCCGGAGAGAAGCTGGCGGCACAGTTCACTCCCAATGGAGCCCCCGGCGCCGGTTACCAGTACCCGCTTCCCCCGAAGATAGGCGAGGCTTTCTTTTAGGTTTACCGTCACCGGGGTCCGGCCCAGGAGGTCCTGGGGATCAATAGAACGGGTCTGTATAAGGTGGGCGTCCCCTTCGACGATCTGGGAAATCCCCGGCAATATCCGGATCCGCTCGAATCCCGCCTGTTTCAGGATGCCGTATATTTCCTTGAGGTACTCCCTGGAGGCGCCGGGGATGGCGATGACGGCCTCATCGGCGGGGTTCATCCGTAAAAGCCGGGCCACGTCCCGGATAGGGCCCAGCACGGGGATCCCGCCGATTTTCCGGCCTATCTTTTCCGGATCGTCGTCCAGAAAGGCGACCACCTCGCCAAAGACGGCCTTGGATTTAAGCTCCTTTGCCAGGGTCTGCCCGGCAAAACCCGCGCCGATGATATATAAACGTCCCGATTTTTGTATGGTCATATCATTCTTGAGCAATAGGGGGATCCCTTTTCAACGCCGCGCCGGCGTTCCGATAAGCTCAAAGGCTAAGTCGATGACAAAAGATTCATCATAGAGATCCAGCTTGATCTTTGCTCTCCCCTTTCTTTTATCGACCTTTATTATATTTCCCTCGAGTCCCATTAGGGGACCTTCCATCACCACGATCCGGGAATTCTCATCGAAATAGACCTTGGATTTATCCGCCACGGGACCGGCGTTTTTGATGAAATGGAGGACCAACTCCAGGTCCTTATCGTGCAGGGCCTGGATATTCTGGTTTGATTTTAAGAAACGGAAGAAACCGTCGGTCCTGCGGAAATCCCAATGGTATTTGAGGATATCATCATCCGCCTCAAGTTCCACAAAAACATAGCCCGGAAATACCGCCGGGGTTGAATGGATAAGGACCCCCTTCCGGCGGATGTCGATTTTCCGTTTGGGAAAGTATACTTTAAGGGATGTTTCCGGGTGCAGGGCCTTAAAAAGCCTGATGTATTTATCTTCCGCCCTGGTTTTTACCTGAATCGCATAATACTTCATAGAATAAAAATATCGTAGCAAAAAAAGAGGTTTTTAAGAAGATACTCACGGGCTAAGGAAGGGGGAAAATATGAATTTTTTAATTTATTTTTTCTCTTATCTGTTCTTCAAGACGCCTGCCGCCTCTCTTAATCGTGGCAAGCAGAAACAGGGCTCTGCCTTTTGAGAGCTTGGCCCATATTTCACCGATGTTGGCTTTTTCTTTGGTATCCGGGGTTTCGGCAAGATGCGCGCCTTTGTACTCTACTGCCAGGTTCCTGCCATCGTTGAGCATTGCTATAAAATCGGGGTAGAAAAAATCCGTGGATGTGGGGAGCCTGAATGAAGCGGGGTGTCTTGATACGTTGCGGAGCCAAAATTTTACTTGCGGTTCCGCGTCTATGGCTTTGGCACATTGAAACTCAGATCGGAAGAG
>JAISOR010000167.1 GCA_031275535.1 Treponema sp.
GGCGTGTCTGTATCCGGCGGCACCTTCACCATGAGCGGTGGATAAATCTCCTCCATTTCCTCCTACGGCGGCGGCGGCGTGTCTGTATCCGGCGGAACCTTCACCATGAGCGGCGGGGAAATCTCCGGCAATTCCTCCCAGTACGGCGGTGGCGGCGTGTATGTTTATGTTTCCAGCCATTTCATCGGAACCTTCACCATGAGCGGCGGCGCCCGGGTAAACCCCAACAACCCGGTGTACCGGGCATACTCATCCGATACTTCTTCTTATGCTGCCCTGACCATAGGGGGGGCTTTTACCGGCTCAGATACCGTGGCCCTGGTGGAATTCGGCGGCGACTCAATGGACTCTGCCTTGAACTTTATTGGGAAGACCGTGGTCAAATGGGCGGAGGGCCAGAGCGGAACCCTGCCCGTGGACCGGATCGCCTTTTCATCGGGCTGGACCGCGGACAGTAACGGCGTCCTGGGCGTCAACAGCGCGCCCCTGACCCCTTCGGGAGCGGGGGCCTACCTGGGCCCCGGGAAGGCCCATTTCTACCGCTTTAGCCCGGCGCTGAACAGTACGTATACCGTTACCCTGACAAAGGACGACTCTGACTACAACAACCGCATGTATGCCGCCGCGGTCTGGGCGGACGGCAGCGGGACCCTGGTGACCAGTGAATCCTACTACTACAGTGATACAGATACATCACCCCCGTTTATTGCCGGTAAACCGGGGGATATTATCATCATGGTCTGTAACGGCACGGGAAACTATACGGTGAGGTATAACGAAGAGTAGCTCCGCGGAAAAGGCCGGGCAAAGGCAGGTACCGCTTATTCGGGATACATCACAGTAGATGCACCGGTACGGTGAGGAAATTACTTGGGGTCCTGGCGGGAGGAAACACATCAAACCAGAGGTTTGCGGTTCCCCCGGAGGGGTCCCCCTATGGTTTACACCGGACCTTGGTCCGACAGACCTTGGTCTGATGATACCCCATCAAGGGTTTTCTCCACCGTACCGGTGCGTTTTATCCGGTGCCGGGGTTTTGGTGCCTGGCACCGCCGCCTTTACTTTCATTAGGCCGTCCCATCTTTCTCCAATCGTGGAATTACCGGTCTTCCCTTACATGGGGGAAGAGGGTTTCCCCGTATAATACGGCTGCCAATCGACGGATTTCCGGCTTGAAAAAAGAGGAACTATGGTCTAATAATAAAGCATGCCCACAATTTCAATGTTTTATGGAATATTAATAAGGATGTATTTAGGAAAAAAGGAACATAATCCTCCTCATGTCCATGCATATTATCAGGATCAAAAAGCAACTTATGACATAAGAACCGGAGACAAAATGGAAGGAGAAATTCCCAAAGATAAAGATAAATTGGTTTCAGCATGGATAGTTTTACACAAAGACGAATTGCTGGCAAATTGGGAATTAGCCCAGAATGGTGAAACGCCGTATAATATTGACCCATTAAAATAAGGAACCAAAGAAACGATGTATTTGTCAGTAATAGCAGTTAAACCATTGGGAGATTATGCAATAGAACTTACCTTTGAAAATAATGAAGTTAAAATATTTGATGTGAAAGATTATTTAGAAACCGGAATATTCAAAAAACTGAAAGACAAAAAATTATTTGGGCAAGTAAGAGTCTCATTCGACAGTATCGAGTGGCCTGGTGGAATAGATTTAGACCCGGAAATATTATATGAAAAAAGCAAAACGAAGAAAAAGCTTATCCTATAAATATCCACCATCGCATAATACGGGAGGAAAGACCTATTCCTTCGTGCGTCACGAATCGAAGGTTTGACTGCGCCTTTGTGGTTTTTTCTTATGATTGTACCTTTAATAGCGGATCTTAGACGGAGACTACAGAATTGAATGGACCTCATAATTCTTGAGTATTGTACTCTCCCCTCATAAGCCGGGCACCATAGATGGATTTCCCCTTCCCCTTGACAGAATTTCGATAATACCGGTATCATGACTCATATTAAGGAGGAAAATGATGAAAAAATGCATCATTTGTTTATTCGCCGCGGCGGTTCTTGTGCTGACCGCCTGTGAGGGTTCCAGGTCATCCGCCCCGGCGGCCGGCGCTTCCGCGGCGGGCCCGGTGGAGGTGGTCATTGGCTGTAATGTGGATACCCCCTATGGTACCCT
The DNA here is from genome assembly GCA_031275535.1 of Treponema sp. Next base: position 2,162 of record JAISOR010000167.1, read on the forward strand.
GGACCCGGTCCACGAAGATGGTACCATCTTGTGGATCATTGAATTGGCCTTTGAGAGCCTGGTAAACACGGTCTCGACCCCGGACGGCGGGGTTGAACTGGCCCCCGCCCTGGCGGAAAGCTGGGAGATCAGCGACGACGGACTTTTCTACACCTTCCGCCTGAAACCGGGGGTAAAGTTTGCGGACGGTACCCCGGTAAGCACCGCGGACTGGATATGGTCCCTTGAACGGGCCCGGGATACCGAAGAAAGCCCCTGGGCGTCCTATGCCGCCCCGATAAAAAATATCACCGCCCCGGATGAAAACACCCTGGTCATTGAATTAACGGCCCTGAACGCCCCCTTCCTCTCCATGTTGGCGGTGCATAATTTCTGCGTCCAGAGCAAGGCCCAATTCGAGAGGCTCGGCGCCGATGAATACTTCAAACATCCCCTGGGTACGGGCCCCTACTATTTTACCGACTGGGGGATCCACGAATTTTACCGCATGGAAAAAAATCCCTATTACCACGGCAAGGCGCCCACGGTTGATGTCCTCCGGTTCAATGTGGTGGAAGACGATAATACCCGGATTATGCAGTTACAGGCCGGGGATATTGATGTATGCCTCTCTCCGCCGGCCAACCGGATCGCGGAGCTCCAGGCCGATCCCAATTTAAATGTCCAAATAGTAGATTCCACCGAACAGCGGTACGTCAACTTCAACATTACCAGGGAGTACCTGAACAACGCCAAGGTGCGCCGGGCTCTGCGGATGGCCACCGACAAAGAGGAGATCATCAAGATTGCCGTATTTGGGTATGGGGAAGCGACCTACAATGTGTACCCCCGGGTTATCGGCCAGTTCTTCAATACCGATATTGTGGATGAGGGTTTCGATGTGGAGAAGGCCAGGGCCCTGCTGGCAGAAGCGGGGTATCCCAACGGCTTTACCACGGAGATCAGCTTCTCCAACGGGAATACCGTGGTGGAGGGAATCGCCACCCTGCTCAAGGAACAGTGGGCAAAGATTGGGGTTACCCTGAATTTGACCCCCATGGAAGGGGCCGCCCTGAGCGAGCAGTTCGACACCCTGAACCACACCATCACCATGCTGCGCTGGTCCGAGGATACCAACGATCCCCAGGGGCTTACGGACTTTATCGCGGTGTATAACCAGAGCCACGGTTTCCATACGGGCTTCAACAACCGCCGGGTTACCGAACTGGCCGGAATCGCCGCGGGCACGGTGGATAACGCCGTCCGCAGTGCAGCCTATAAGGAGATACAGCAGATCCTCTACGATGAGGCTCCCCTGTTCCCGGTGTATCAGGCCTCGTATTTCCTGGCAACCAGGAAAAGCATTACCGGCTTTAATCAGAGTCCCCTGGGCCAGTACGATCTGACCAACCTGGCAAAATTGTAGCGCCCTTTTTCATCCAGGCTGTCCGAAGGGGAACCCTGTCCGGGCAGCTTCTTTTATGCGGAGGGTCATACCCCGCGGTTCTGCCGTGGGGTGTTTGGCCGGAAGGAGCGGCGTTGAAGCAGTTAAATTATATCTTAAAGCGGCTTTCCCAGATGATCCCCGTTCTGTTTGTGATCACCGTGGTTGTTTTTATGCTGATCCACTTTATTCCCGGCGATCCCGCCCGGCTGATGCTGGGGGACCGGGCTTCCCTGGCCAGCGTTGAGGCCCTGCGGGAAAAGCTGGGCCTTAACGAACCCCTGGTGGTACAATACGGTATTTTTATGCGGAACCTCTCCCGCTTCGATCTGGGGACCTCCATCAAATACCATCAGCCTGTAATGGAACTCCTGCTAAAGCGGTTGTCTATGACGGTATCCCTTACCCTCATGGCCTGCCTCTTTGCGGCGGTTTTTTCCCTGCCCCTGGGGTATATTGCCGCGGCAAACAAGGATAAATTGCCGGATCAGCTGATCCGGGGGGGCGCCCTGATAGCCCTTTCGGTGCCCACCTTCTGGATAGCCCTGTTGCTGCTCATCCTGTTTGCCCTTAAATTGAGGATATTCCCCATCGGCGGCTGGGGGACCACCTTTCCGGAACACCTGCGGGGCCTGGTTTTGCCCGCGTTCACCCTGTCCCTGGCCACGTCGGCGCTGATCATGCGGAACGCCCGGAACAGCATTGTGGACATTTCCCGGAGCGACTTTGTGGATTTTGCCCGCAGTAAGGGCATCCCCAACAACACCGTCCGGATGCGCCACATCATCCGCAACGGCCTGGTCTCCAGCGTTACCCTGCTTTCCATGCAGGTGGCGGCCATGATAGGGGGCAGCGCCATCACGGAAACGGTCTTTAATTTGCCCGGCATCGGGAAACTGATGGTGGAATCCATCTTTGGCCGGGATTATCCGGTGGTTCAGGGAACCCTGCTGGTTACCTCTTTTTTGATTATGATGGTGAACCTGATCACCGACATCCTCTACTCCGCCCTGGACCCCCGGGTTACCCTGGAATAGGAGTCCGCCATGCTTACCCTTACGGCTGTCCGTGAATCAAAATTACGAAGGAAAAAGCCCCGGCATCCCGCGCTGCGGAACGCCAGCATCATCGCCGGCTCCGTAATTGTCCTCTTTATGGTCTTCCTCGCCCTGTTTCCCGGGGCCGTGGCAAAACAAAACCCCCTGGATTACAGCGCCGACCGTATGCTCCTGCCCCCCTCGGCGGAGCACCTCTTTGGCACGGATCATTTGGGCCGGGATATATTTTCCCGGGTGATATGGGGAACCCGGATCGACCTGATGATGGGGATCGTGGCGGTGATAATCCCCTTTGCGGCCGGCACCCTTATCGGCCTGGCTGCGGGGTATTACGGCGGTCTGGTGGATAGTTTGATGATGCGGGCCTGCGATATTTTTATGGCCTTTCCCTTTACCCTGATCGTGATTGTGGTGGTTACCATCACCGGCCCCAGCATCACCAACCTGTTTATCGCCATGTGGATGGTAAGCTGGATGCACTACGCCCGGCTGGTCCGGGGGGAGGTGTTGGTGGCAAAAAACGCCGAGTATGTCCAGGCCGCCAAGGTTTTAGGGTACACCAATATCCGCATCCTGCTCCGCCACCTGCTGCCCAATGTGATCTCCGGCTGCGTGGTCTACGCCGCCGCGGATGTGGTGATGTGTATGCTGGCCGGCGCCTCCATGAGTTTCCTGGGTCTCGGCATCCAGCCCCCTACCCCGGAATGGGGGGCCATTATCGAAACAGGCCGGGCCTTTATTTCCAACGCCTGGTGGATAGCCGCCTTTCCGGGGCTGTTCCTCGCCCTGACCGGCACCGGCTTTAGCCTTATCGGCGACGGCCTTTCGGACCTGCTGCGGACCAAGGGGAGGTCGTAGTGGAAGCCCTGTTACAGGTAAAGGACCTGCACACCTCCTTTTTTTCCGGCGGCGCGGTGGTAAAGGCGGTGAACGGCGTGAGTTTTAAGGTGCTCTCCGGGGAGACCTTCGGCCTGGTGGGGGAAAGCGGCTGCGGCAAAACGGCGATATGCCGGTCCATCTGCCGGCTGATCCATCCGCCGGGAAAAATTATCCGGGGTGAGATCCAATACCGCGGCCCCCAGGGGGAGACCGATATTCTGCGGATCTCCGACGAAGCCATGCGGCGGCTCCGGGGCCGGGAGATAAGCATGATCTTCCAGGAACCCATGTCGGCCCTTAACCCGGTGATCCCCATCAAGACCCAGATCTACGAAGCCCTGGATTCCAAACTTTCCAAAACAGAAAAATACCACCGCTCCATAGAACTGTTACGGCTGGTAGGTATTCCCAGCCCGGAAAAGCGGATGCACGAGTACATCCACCAGTTTTCCGGCGGTATGCGCCAGCGGGTTATGATCGCCATTGCCCTGGCGGGGAATCCCCGGCTGCTGCTGGCGGACGAACCCACCACGGCCCTGGATGTGACCATCCAAAACCAGATCATGCTGCTGATAAACAGCCTGCGGGAAGAGCTCAGGATGAGCATGATCCTGGTAACCCACGATCTGAGCGTGGTTTCCCAGATGTGCGATTTTGTGGCGGTGATGTATGCGGGGCATATTATGGAGCTCTGCGATACCGTCACCCTCTTTGCCGAACCCCGGCATCCCTACACCTACGGCCTCCTCAGCTCCATCCCCCGGGAAGGCAGCCGGCGGCTGGAATCCATAAGCGGCGCTCCCCCCAACCTGGCCGACCCCCTGCCCGGCTGCCCCTTTGCGCCCCGCTGCTCCTTTAAGGAAGACCGCTGCGAAGGGGAGCTGCCGGAGCTTGCCGAGATTAGCCCCGGCCACCGGGCGCGCTGTTTCTTTTATGAAAAGCTGGCCGGCCTGGGCGGTTTTATCGATGAAAGAGAGGAGGCCCCCCGGATATGAACGGAAACACCTTGATAGAAGTACGGGGCCTGAAAAAGCACTTCCCCGTCAAGCGGCAGTTCATCGATGCGGCCCTGCGTAAACCCCGGGAATTTCTCTACGCGGTGGACCTGGTGGATCTGGACATCCTGCGGGGGGAAACCCTGGGGCTGGTGGGGGAGAGCGGCTGCGGCAAAAGCACCCTGGCCCGGACCATCATCCGGCTGTACCGGCCCGATGCGGGGGATGTGTTCTTTGACGGGGTGAACCTGGCGAAAATGAGCGACCGCGGCCTGAGGCCCTACCGCAAAAACCTCCAGATGATCTTCCAGGACCCCTATTCTTCCCTGAACCCCCGGATGTCGGTACACGACACCCTGGCGGAGGCGATCCGGTTCCACCGGATCTGCGGCAAAGAACACATGGAAGAAAAAATCAAAGAAGTTATGGACATGGTGGGGCTTACCCCGGACGCCGCCGACCGCCTGCCCAGCGAATTCTCCGGGGGGCAGCGCCAGCGTATCGGCATCGCCCGGGCCATTGTCCTGAATCCCCGGATTATCATTGCCGACGAGCCGGTATCCGCCCTGGATGTTTCCATCCAGGCCCAGGTTATCAACCTGCTGTCGGATCTGCAGGCGAAACTCAACCTGACCATGCTCTTTATTTCCCACGACCTGCGGGTGGTCCGGCATATCGCGGGCCGGGTCGCCGTGATGTACCTGGGCAAGATCATCGAGCTTTCCCGGACCGGGGAGATCTTTGCCAATCCCCGGCACCCCTACACCGATGTACTGCTTCACGCCGAACCGGGGCTGGACCCGCGGTTCCGCAGCCGGGAAGTCGCCATCACCGGGGAACCCCCCAGCCCCATCAACCTGCCCCCGGGCTGCCGGTTTCACCCCCGCTGTAAGTACCGGGGCGCCGGATGTGATGCCCGGGAGCCGCCGCTTATTGAGGTATCCCCCGGTCATGTGGTAGCCTGTTTTTATCCGCTGGGCCCCAAGGAGGAGCGTAAAAAGTAATGAAAAAGAGTGTCTTTATTGAAGACCTGTCCTGGCCGGAATTTGCCGAAGCCATAGCCCTGGACGATGTGATCATCCTGCCCGTGGGCAGTACCGAAGAACACGGGCCTCAGAGCCCCCTGGGGACGGATTTTTTTATTGCCGACGCCTTAGCGCGGGCCATCGGGAAAAAGGCCGATGCCCTGGTCGCTCCGGCCATACCCATCGGCAATGCCCAGGGGCTCCTCGATTTTCCCGGCACGATCAGCATTGACCCCGCGGTTTTGACGGATCTGGTCTTTGAGATCTGCGAAAATTTTGTGCGCCACGG
>JAISOR010000287.1 GCA_031275535.1 Treponema sp.
CATTCCGCAATGGACAGTTCCCGCAAATTTCCGTATACTATTCTAAGGGCAAAGATACAAGCTCTTTCTTTTTATTCTGCTTTAAGCGGAAAGTAGTGATGACGAATAAGGCCCCCTCCCCCCTCCAATCTTGACTTTTTTATCGATTTAATTTTATCGTAATAGGTATAAGGATATACGGTGGAAAAACAGAAAATACCCGCTGCCCCTTCGGTACGCAGGCTGCCTTCGTATTTACATGCGATCCGGCAGCTACAGCATGAGGGCAAGGGGTATATCTCAGGGACCCTGATTGCCCGGGAGTTAAACCTGGAACCTATCCAGGTGCGTAAGGATCTGGCCATTACCGGTATTATCGGGAAACCCAAAAAGGGATACCCCGTGGAGGCCCTGATAAAGGCCATTGAGCGGTTCCTCGGCTGGGCTTCCCTGCGGGACGCGGTACTGGTGGGGGTGGGCAACCTGGGGAGCGCCCTCATTGGGTACCGGGAATTCCGCGTCCATGGCCTTAATATCGCGGCCGCCTTTGATACGAATCCCCAAAAGATCGGAACCGCCGTGGACGGGGTCAAGGTCCTGCCGCTGGAAACCCTGGGGGACCAGCTTCGTTCCTCACATATTAAAATAGCTATCCTGACTGTGCCTTCTCCCCAGGCCCAGGAAACGGCGGATATCCTGATTAATGCGGGAATTGAGGGGATATGGAATTTTACCAATGTTAAATTAAAGGTCCCCCCCGGGGTGATCGTGCAAACGGAGGATCTCTCCTCCGGTTATGCCATGCTCTGTGTGATGCTGCGGGCAAAACATCCGGAAGAAGAACATGCGGGTCCTGATGTATAAAACGGAGGGGGAAGAAAAAACAGCGTCCCAGGCGGAAATGCTGGAAAACCGGTTGAGAAAACGTTACCGGCATCTTAAAAAATGGGCCCGGCGGGTGGGGACCGATGTCTTCCGCGTTTATGACCGGGACATCCCCGAAATACCCCTGGTATTGGACCTCTACGGGGACGCCGTATCCGGGGCCCTGTATGAACGGCCCTACGAAAAAGATGAGGCCCGGGAAGGCCGCTGGCTTGCCGCCATGGGGGAGGCGGTTTCCCGGGGGCTTGGGGTTCCCCAAACCCGGATCTTTATTAAGGAACGGAGCCGGCAGCGGGGCAAGGCCCAATACGGCAAGCTGGGGGCCGGGGGCTTCCTCCGGGATGTCCATGAGGGGGACCTGCTGTTCCGGGTCAATCTTTCGGATTACCTTGATACGGGGCTCTTCCCGGATCACCGGAGGATCCGGGCCATGGTCCGCGCTGAAGCCGCGGGGAAACGGGTCCTTAATCTCTTCTGTTATACCGCATCCTTTTCCGTCCATGCCGCCAAGGGGGGCGCCCGGGAAGTGGACTCGGTGGATATGTCCAATACCTACCTTGACTGGGGGGCCCTCAACTTTGCCTTAAACCGGCTGGAGGCCCGGAAGATCCACCCCCGGCTCCTCCCGGCCGGGGGCCCCTACAGGCTTATCCGCGCCGACGCGCTCCGCTTCCTCGCGGAGGCGGAAAAGGCGGGGCTTGCCTGGGATACCATCATCCTGGACCCTCCGACCTTTTCCAATTCAAAGAAAATGACGGGGGCCCTGGACATCCGCAGGGACCATCAAAAACTCATCTCCCAATGCCTGGGGCTCCTGAGTCCGGGGGGTAAACTCTGGTTCAGCACCAACGCCCGGAATTTCAAGCTCCGGAATGGGGACTTCCCCGGCGCCGTAATTCAGAATATACACGAGCTGTCCCCGGCGCAGTTTCCCCCGGATGAGGATTTTCGGGGAAGGCGGCTTCCCGCGTGTTATACCTTGACCCTGCCGGATCCTAAGGTTCCTCCCGGAGGCCAAAGGTAGGATCCCGTTTTTCCAGGGCCCGTCCCTTTCCCTTCACATCCTTCGCCTTTTCCTTTTCCTTTATAATCTTCGCATCCAGCCGGTCTATAAGTTTGTCAATCGCCGGGTTTAGCTCAAAATCGTGTTCCTTTACGTGAATCGATACTCCCCAGCGAAAATTAACCGTCGCCTCCGCGGCAAAATCCTTATTGTCCTTGGTAAGGGTAATAAGGAGATCAACGATCATGTTCCCCGTATTATGGATGCGGGTAATTTTCCGATCCAGATACTCCCGGGCATCATCCCTCAAGGTGAAATGGACTACTTTGACATCAATATTCATGCATACCTCCTGTAAAAACGCTGTATATGAAGTACATTCCCGCCCCGATGGACCGGGATATGGATTCGCCTGCGAAAAAAGAAGGACCCGCCGGGGCATGCCCGGGCTGGCTAACGGGTATAGGAGGGCCCCAGATCCAGCTCATGCCGGTATTTTGCCACGGTTCGTCTGGCAAGGGAAATACCCCGTTTAGCCAGGAGATCGGCAATTTCCTGATCCGAAAAACGCCGGTTCTCCTCCGAGATCAACTCCCTGATGATTTCTTTTACCCCCTCCTTAGAATACCGGGACCCCCCGGAACCGATTCCGCTTATGGAATTGGTAAAAAAGTGGCGGATCTCAAAGATCCCCCATTCGGTCTGCATATACTTACCGTTGGCGGTCCGGGAGACCGTGGTTTCATGAACCCCCAGTTCCCGGGCTATGTCCCGCAGGGTTAGGGGGGCAATGTATTTGGGCCCGTTCACAAAGAAGGGCCGCTGGAATTCCACGATTGCCCGGGAAACCCTAAGGAGGGTATGGTTCCGCTGATTGATGGATTGGATGAACCACCGGGCTTCCTTGATATTTTCCTTGACAAAGTCCCTGGCCGGTTTATCCTCCCCCTTTCCATCGGAGAGCTTCATAAAGAAGGGATTGATCCCCAAAACCGGAATTTCCTCATCATTAAGGATGATGACGAAGTCCCCCTCTTTTTTGATAACCTGCACATCGGGAACCACATAGCGGGTACTGCTGGAGGCAAACTGCCGGCCCGGGAAGGGGGACAGTTCCCGGATCCGTTCAAAGATATTCCGAACCTCATCTTCGGTACGGTCTATCTTCCTGGCGATCTCCGCGATCTTCCCCCGTTCAAGCTGCTCAAGATAGGCAAGCACATCCTCCATCCCCGGAGGGGCATCGGGCAGCAGGGCGGCCTGAACCCGGAGGGATTCAAGATAATCGGAGGTACAGGCGCCCACCGGGTCCAGGGACCGGACCAGATTCATCGCCTCCGCGATCCGCTCCGGCCGCTCCCCGGGCAGGAGCAGTTCCACCGGTTCCTTATGGAAGCCGTCTTCATCCAGATTCTGGATCAAAAGCTCCCCAATATGCCGGATATGCTCCCCCACCGGCTGGAGCCGGAGCTGCCAGAGGAGATGTTCCTGGAGCGTTTCGGGCCGGGAAAGGGCCCCTTCGATAAATTTATGCTGCTCCGCCGATTCCTCGTCCCCTCCCCTGCGGACAAATCCCGAGTCGGAGGTCCCTTCAAAGTAGTCGTCCTCTTCCCTCCGCAGCGTATAGGCCGCGTCCAGGGAAACCGTGCTGCGATCCTCCACCACTTCCAGGGCGGGGTTCCGTTCAATTTCTTCCTCTATTTTTTCCCTTAAATCCACTATCGGAAGCTCCATCAGTTTGATAGACTGATAAAGCTGGGGATTCATTCTGAGTCGCTGTTCCTGGATGAATGACGGACGCTGCATCTGCACGGCTAAACTCCTGTTTATGTATAAACTATTATTCCATCAGGGAGCTTTGTCAATAATTAATCGTAACTTATTGGGTTACTACGGAGGCTTACATGGACACAGAACAAAGGCTGGCGGCCCTGGGTACGGCTATTCCCGAACTGATGCTCCCCAAGGCCGGGGTGGAACTGCGTACCTGGGCGGTGATCGCCTGCGACCAGTTTACCCAGGACCGGTCCTACTGGGATACGGTGGGGCAGACCGTGGGGGACGCCCCTTCCACCCTGCGCATGATCCTTCCCGAGGTTTTCCTGGAAGATCCGGGCCGGACGGAGCGGATCCGGGAAATCCACCGGACCATGGAAACCTACCTTACCTCTTTTCTGAGCCCCCCCCGGCGGGGCTGTATGTATATTGAGCGGAGTACGCCCCGGCATCAAGGCCGGCGGGGACTGGCGCTTGCCATAGACCTGGAACAGTACGACTGGAATCCCCGCGCCCGGTCCCTTGTCCGGGCCACCGAAGGGACCGTGCCCGCGCGGCTGCCCCCCCGGATGGAGATCCGCCGGGGAGCGCCCCTGGAGCTGCCCCACATACTCCTCCTTATTGATGATGAGGGGGACCGGCTGCTGCCCGATCTGGGGGAACGGGCTAAACGGGCGGCCCCGGTCTATGATACCCCCCTGATGATGGAGAGCGGGCATATCACCGGCTGGCTCCTGGATCAGGAACCGGATTGGGCCTGCCTGGCGGAGGGTCTTGAAGCTCTTGCCCGGAGGGCCGGAAGCCGCTATGGGACCGGGGATCCCCTTCCCTTCCTCTATGCCGTAGGAGACGGGAACCACTCCCTGGCTGCGGCCAAGGCGGTCTGGGAAGAATACAAGGCGGCCCCCCCGGACCCGGCCCGCGGGGCGGATCATCCCTGCCGCTGGGCCCTGGTGGAGGTGGAAAACCTCTACGATCCGGGGATACGCTTTGAGCCCATCCACCGCGTCCTCTTCGGCGTCCGGGAGGATGCGGTTCTCTCCGCCCTGGCGCCCCTTCCGGGATACACCCGGCGTTCCGTGGGGGACCGGGGGGAACTTTCCCGGCTGGTGGGGGACGAAAAGGCCGGCCTTAACCGCTATGGCCTTATCAGGGGAAACAGCTATACCCTCATCGAATCCGATGCGCCGGGGCTTGCCGTGGACCAGCTCCAGCCCCTGCTGGATACCCTCGTACAAACCGGGACCCCCGGGATTGATTATATCCACGGGGAGGACGAGCTATTCCGGCTTGCGGAGGCCCCTTCGGGGGCGCCCCCGCCGGTGGGCATCCTGCTCCCCCCGGTTAAAAAAAGCGGGTTCTTTAAGACCGTAGCCCGCCGGGGCCCCCTTCCCCGAAAGAGCTTTTCCATGGGCGAGGCCAAAGAAAAACGCTTCTATCTTGAATGCCGGAGGCTTGTGGAGAAAGGGTGAAGGGTTGGGAGGAGTAAAGGGTTGAGAGTGAAGTGGGTCGAGGGTGGCTTACGGGTGAAAGCGGCGCGGGTGTGAAGGCTTGTGTAGAGGGTGTGGGGAAAAGGGGGGGGCAACGTCATTTAGTTTCAAATCGTTGAGAAATGACCAGGATTAAAGAAGTTTTAACCGCAAGGTAGACTGCTA
>JAISOR010000006.1 GCA_031275535.1 Treponema sp.
CGGATGTGATTCTGTTTATAGAATCATCAAACTGGAAGGGAAAAAAGGAGTATGAGGAATGAAGAAGAATTTGGTGATTATCGGCCTATGTATTACGGCGCTGCTGCTTGTCTCCGCCGGGGGTAAGGATGTATCCGGCGCCGGGGCAAAGCAAATCCGGATCGGTATTGCGAAGATTGTCCAGCATGAAGCCCTGGATGCCTGCGAGCAGGGCATCCTTGACGCCCTAAAGGACCGGGGAATCGATGCGGTTACCGATTTACAAAACGCCAATGGCGATATGAACACCGCTTCCCAGATCGCCAACAAATTTAAGAGCGATAAGGTTGATGTGGCGGTGGGGATTGCCACGCCCATAGCGGTAGCCCTGGCCAATACCATCAAGGATACGCCGGTCATATTTACCGCGGTAACCGATCCGGTGGGGGCCAGCCTGGTTTCAACCCTGGCCCACGGGGAGGGGAATGTTACCGGCCTGTCCGACGCCATACCCACGGGGGATCATATCGCCCTTTTTAAGGAGATCGCCGGGATCTCCACCCTGGGGTATATCTATACCAGTTCCGAGGCCAATTCGATTTCGGCCCTGGCCCTGGTTGAAGAGGCCTGCGCCGCCCAGGGGCTCCGCCTGGTCACCCAGGCGATCAACACCTCCGCGGAACTCCGGCAGGCCGCGGAGGCTATCGTGAACCGGGTGGACGGTATTTACCTTACCACGGACAATACGGTATACTCAGCCCTGCCCTCGTTGATCCAGGTATTCAGCGCCGCCAAAAAACCGATCTTTTCCGGGGATGTAACCGGCGCATTGACCGGGGGCTGTATGATCGCCTCGGGGTTTAACTACTATAAAGCGGGACTTGCCACGGGGAACATCATCGCGGATGTGCTGGGAGGGAAGAAGCCCGCCGACATACCGGTAAAATTCCTTACCGATCCATCGGAGTCGGATATGCTCTTCGATCTTGATGAAGCACAGAATTGCGGCATCACCATCCCGGAGCGGTATCTTTCCCAGGCGAACTATATCTTCCGCAATGGGGCTTTGACTTCTAAGTAACAAGGGTTAACAGGTAATGATTGAGGGAATTCTGATTGAGGGGCTGATTTACGGCATTATGGTCTTGGGGGTGTTTCTTACCTTCAGGATACTGAATTTTGCGGATATGACCGTGGACGGCTCCTTTCCCCTGGGGGCGGCCATTATGGCGGTGATGCTGATAAAGGGCTTTCCCCCGGCGGCGGCCATGACCGTCGCCTTTATCGGCGGCGCCCTGGCGGGGCTGGTCACCTCCCTTATCCATACCCGGCTAAAGATCCCCGACCTCCTGTCGGGGATCCTCACCATGACCATGCTCTATTCGGTAAACCTCCGGGTCATGTCCAACCGGGCCAACCTTTCCCTCCTCAAGGTCCCTACCCTCTTTAGCCGGATCCGGGACTGGGGGGGAACCTTTATGCCCCCCAATTTCGCCCTGGTGATCTTCTGTATCCTGGTGGTATTCCTTATCAAGATCATCCTGGACCTTTTCTTCCATACCGATTACGGGCTCTCCATGGGCGCCCTGGGGGCCAACCCCCAGCTGGTTATTTCCCAGGGGATGAACCCGGACATTATAAAAATGAGCGGCATCTGCCTGGCCAATGGCATGGTGGCCATCTCCGGCTCCTTTACCGCCATGTATCAGGGTTTCGCCGATGTGAACCTGGGCAGCGGCATGATCGTCTCGGGTCTGGCCTCCCTTATGATTGGGGAATTTCTGATCCGTTCCAACAAGATTAGCCTCTTAACCCTGCGGGTCATCCTGGGCTCCATCCTCTACCGGGCCCTGATGTACCTGGCCAGAAATTACGGGTACTACGTTCACATGACCGCCAATGACCTTAAATTGATAACAGGGCTGCTCATCATCCTCTGCATCATTATCTCCAAAAGGGGATTCTTTACGGGAAGGCGGAAACGGGGGAACCCTAAAGGGAGGACCCCATGATCCGCATCGAAAACCTGGATATGATCTTTGAACCGGGAAGCCCGGACGAAAATATCGCCCTAAAAGACATCAACCTTACGGTGCAGCAGGGGGATTTTATCACCATCATCGGCTCAAACGGGGCGGGCAAGACGACCCTCTACAACGTTATCGCCGGAAGCCGGCTCCCTACCAGGGGCCGGATCTTTATCAGGGACGAGCTGCGGGAGGGCGCAAAAAACGCGGAACGGGAAATAACCAGGGAGGCGGAATACCGGCGGGCCCGGTATATCGGGCGGATTTTTCAAAACCCCCTCCTGGGAACCGCGGGCAAAATGACCCTGGCGGATAATATGATGATCTGCCATAAGAAGGGCTATAAGGGGCTAAAGATCAGCCTTAACAGCCCTATGCGGGAATACTTTCGGGAACACCTGCGGAGCCTGGGCATGGGGCTGGAAAACCGTTTGAATGACAACGTGGACCTTTTTTCCGGCGGACAGCGGCAGGCCCTGACCCTCCTCATGACGGTAATGAGCAAGCCGAACCTGCTGCTCCTGGACGAACACACCGCCGCCCTGGACCCCCGGAACGCGGAGATGGTCATGGAACTTACCCTCCGTTTTGCCGCCGAATATAAGCTTACGGTGATGATGATCACCCACAATATGGCCCATGCCCTGGAATTCGGGAACCGCCTCCTGATGATGGACGGCGGAGAGATTATCCTGGACATCGATAGGGACGAAAAGGCAAAACTCAGCACCGCCGACATCGTCAAGCGCTTTAAGGATATTAAGAAGCAGGAACTGGCCAACGATAAGATGCTTCTGGGTTAAGACCATGGCAAAAGCCTTTACTCTCTATCCGGGATACATTATCGTAGCTTACACCGGTACGTGAGGAAATTACCGGGGGTCCTGACGGAGTAAAAGCCATAGGGGACCCCCCAGAGGGTCCCCCCTATGGCTTTTACTCCGCCACCCCACCTGATTTTTCTCCACGTACCGGTGCCTTTCTTCAAGGGTATCCCGGATACACGGCCAAATTTGCCCGGCCTTTCCTTATTGGGGGGAAGAGGGGGTTCCCCGCATAATCCGGGCACAATCGACGGATTTCCCGATCCTTTTTGAGTATAGGTAAAAGTAACTGTTTTTGCCCTTGATGAGGCCGGGGGGCCGGCGCTTATCGTTCTAGTTTCACGGCCATCGTAATATTTTGGCGGGAATTGCCGAAGTGTTCCCCAAAAAGGTTGATCCCCCCGGGGTATTCGCTGTCTTTTTTTACCCCGATCTTGAATGAGATATATTCGCCTTCAAAAATCCTGAGATCCTCCAGGCTTAAATCCGACGACTTCCTCCCGTCGCCGAAACAACCCTGGGCGGAGATTTCCAGGCGGTGGAGTTCCCCGTACTGGGTGGAAGCGTCGGACCACCAGTCGGGGTTGTATATACCCCGCTTGCCGCCGTAATCCCCGGCGCTGCGGAAGGTGAATGCCTCCTGGTGGTTTATCCAGACCGTAATATCACTGGGCCAGTCATTATGGTAGCCCGGGGCTTCGGAACAGGCTTCAAAAGAAAAGGACAGCTCCAGGATCTTTTCGGATTTTATAAAATTGTTGGAAAACCGGTACTCCAGAAACCCGGTGGCAAACCAGATAAGCTGGGCATGGATCCGGTTCGGATTGTAAAAGGCGCCTTCCGAATCCTCAATCCCGATAATAGCCCGCCTCCCCGCGATGCCGCAGGGCTTGGTTACGGAACAGTCAAAATAATTTCCCAGGGGCATATTGTAGCCCACGTCCCTGGTGGGTTTCGTGTTTTTTTTCTGATGGGACAGGTTGAGGTACACATCTTCCGCCAGAATGGCGCATATCTTCTGCGCCCCCCGGAGCCCCGGTTTTTCCTGGGTAAAAATCAGGCCCGCCTCTTCCAGCACCCGGACATGGAGGGCCGCCGACGAAAGGGGAAGCCGGAATTGCTCGGCGAGTTCACTGATATTCAGCCCGGATTTTTCTACCAGGGTATACAGCATCTTAAGCCGTATAGGCGAGGCAAGGGCCTTTAAAACCACCGCTGATTTTTCAGGCTGATACAGATCCAGGTTGATACGATTCTTCATGTACCGCCATTACCGGTTCATCCTGTATAGGGTACTCACGGCCCGTTGGTTTATCTCCTTAAGAATATCCGGATCCACTTTAAAATTCCTGTCCATATCCATAAGGCCGTTTATCTCCTGCTGAACATCGGTAAGTTGAGTATAGCAATATCCGCAGATCCGGTCAATCTTTTTGATGGCCGTGGTAATGGCGTCGAAGCGCTTAATAAATTCTTCCCCGGTGTTTACCTTGTTCCCATAGCCCCAGCCCTCGCCGTTATTAAAAGCGCAGCCCCCAAATTCGCTGATGATAAGCGGCTGTCCCCGGTACCCATAGCCCCGGGCAAAGGCCGATTTAGACTGGTTGTGGTATATCAGGTTATTCAGGATGGCGTCCAAACCGGCATAGCGGCCCAGGAAAACCTCTCCCCTTTCCTCATAATCATGGAGGGTGATGATATCCGAAACCGTATGCTCCCACCCATCGTTAACGATCACCGGCCGGGATTGGTCATAGGCCTTGGTCAGGTAGTAAAGGGCCTCGGTAAAATGCTGCTGGGCGGTATCGGTCTTGACTGCCGGAATCCCCCAGGATTCGTTAAAGGGGACCCAGGTGATGATCGAGGGATGGTTGTAATTTTGCCGGACAATTTCCATCCATTCCCGGGTAAAATTGCTTACCGCCGCGTCACGGTATTCGTAGGCGGCGGCCATCTCGCTCCACACCAGGAGGCCCTTTACGTCCGCCCAATAGAGGAAGCGCTCGTCCTCAATTTTCTGATGTTTCCGGACCCCGTTGTACCCCGCGGCCAAAACCCTGTCGATGTCGGTGATAAGGGCTTTCTCGTCCGGCGGGGTAAGGTGGCTCTCCTTCCAGTAGCCCTGATCCAGGATAAGCCGCTGGTACAGGGGCGCGCCGTTGAGGAGGATAAGGGAACCCTCAATGCGGATCTCCCGCATACCGAAATAGGAGAGAACCTCGTCCAGGGTGTTCCCCTCTTTAAGAAGGCGAAACCGGATGTCGTAGAGAGGGTGATGTTCCGGCTCCCACCGGAAGAAGCCCCACTCATTGACGCCGGTATTAACCAGATCCGCGGTCATTTCCAGGTGCTGTTTGGTCACCGGGATAAGCAGGCTGGTAACGGGGGTCCCCTGAAAGCTGACGGCCGCTTCCAGGAAACAGGGGGCCGGGTCTGAACAGGGGGCGCAAAGGTCCGCCTCTATTTTCAGTTTGCCCTCGGAAAAAAGGGGGCTCATCTTAACCGAACAAATATGTTCCCGGGGAACATATTCCAGCCAGACCGTTTTCCATATCCCCGTGGTTTGAATATACCAGCAGCCGAAACTTTCATTCCTCCAGCGCTGTTTGCCCCGGGGCTGGGTAATATCAAAAGAATCCTCCACCCGCAGGGTAATATCGTTCTGCCCCTCCCTGGCCAGCCGGGTGATGTCGAAAGAAAACCGGGTGTAGGCCCCGTCATGGGCGCCGGCAAAATGGCCGTTGACCCAGAGTTCCGTGTGGTAATCGCTTCCCTCAAAATGGAGGATGACGCTTTTGCCGGGATGTTTATTTTTTTCAACCGGGATATTCCGGTGGTACCAGACCACCTCGTGCATGGCCGGATCCCCGATGCCGCTTTTAGGGGTTTCATAGGTAAAGGGAACCGTAATCTTGCGGGCCGCGGGAAAAGAGCGGAACCATTCTCCTTCCAGCCCTTCCTTCCGGTCGTCAAAGGCAAAATCCCAGGAACCGTTCAGGCAGCTCCAGGAATCCGGCTCCCGGACAAATTGCGGACGGGGATAACCGTCCTGGTAGCTTTTCATACTTGTACCTCTTGAGTATAAATCCCATATTAATACATAAAAATTGTAAATATATAGGTATCATATAGAATATCTGTAGTTATGTCAAGAAAAAAACAAAAAAAATGTTGACAACCCCCGCATTACCGTGATAATCTACAAACAACAAAAATAATACTACATAATAATTGTAGTAATTGGATGTATATTATGAAATTTACCCTGTTTCTCATATCCTTTTTAAGCTCTCCTGATCC